>NZ_LNDD01000002.1 GCF_002865985.1 Thermotoga sp. SG1 | reverse complement strand
TACCGTGGTTTAGTGAATAAAACTGTGTTGTTGTATGCTTATAATTTTTATACTAAGTCCTCAAGAATGAGAAAAAAATAAAAGGCGGGGAACCCCCGCCTTACTCTCTGATGTACCTCTGTGAATCATCATACTCTTCTATTACACCGTTCAACACATTCTGTATATACTCTATGACGGCGTCTGACATGAGATAACCCGTGTCGTATCCTCCCCATTCTTTTAGCATTGTATAGCCATCTCCACCACCCGCCATGTAGTTGTTCGTCACAACCCTGTATGTTTTTTTCGGATCCAGAGGTTCTCCATTCACCAGAACTTCTACGACCTTTCCGTCTTTGCTCTTCCATGTGAGTCCTGAGACCTGAAGAAACGCTCCCTTCCCTTCCGGTATTGTGGCGGCGTATTCGAGGACTTTCATGATCTGTTCACCGGTGAGTTCCAGCACGTAAAGAGTGTTGCCAAAAGGAAGGACCGTAAGGATGTCCCTCACAGTGACCTTCCCTGGTTTTATAGAGGCTCTTATTCCTCCACCGTTTGTGAGTGCTATGTCTGCTTTTACTTTCCATCTCATGGCATCTGTTATCAGGTTGGCAAGATTTGTAGTTCTCGATCTTACGTGTTCTCTTTCTCCGTCAAGGAAGATCTTTGTCTCTCCGATCACAGTATCGAGTTTTTCATCACCGACTTTCTTGAAATATTCGAGCGCTTTTGCAACGTATCTGTTCTCAAGGTAGGGCTTTTCAACGTACTCGTACTTTCCGTCTCTGTACACCTTCAAATTGACGGGAATGGCCTGCCAGTGCCATGCCACAATTTCTCCATCCTCTACATCCAGATCAAGCCTTCCCACGTATTTCCCATATTCACCCGCAGAAACTATTATCTTCCCATCCACTACCTCCGAGCCAAGGACATGACTGTGGCCCGCCACAACCACGTCTATTCCATCAACTTTCGCCAACTGGTGCGTCGTGGTGATGCCTTCCTTTTCCGGCTCTCCCCAGTCAAGGTGAGCAAGAGCGATCACAACGTCTGCCTGGTTTTTCAACTCAAGTGCTATCTTCTGTGCCACATTCAGGGTGTTTTCAAACTTCAGACCTTCAAGATAGAGGGGCTCAAGGATAGTTGTCTCCTCCGTGGTGAAACCGATTACAGCGACTTTCAACTCACCGAAATCTTTGAGTATGTACGGTGTGAAGAACGGCTCTCCGTTTTCCTTTACGATGTTTGCAGAAAGAAACGGAAAATCAGCGAATTTCATCTGCTTGAGAAGAACGTCCCTCGGATTGTCGAACTCATGGTTTCCTACTGCCATGGCAGAAAGTCCTATCATGTTGTAGCCCACGATGTCCGGTATCGCGTCCTGAAGATCGGACTCAGGAACTCCTGTGTTCAAATCACCTGCGTGAAGGAAGATCACATATCCTCCCTGACCTTCGACTTCTCTTTTCACTTCCTCCACTATCGTCGCGATAGCGGCAAGTCCCCCTATTCCTGGATTTTGATATTCGTCGAATGCCCAGGCGTGTCCATGGGTGTCGTTAACATGAAGAATCGTGAGTCTGACACCAAGAAGGAACACACTGATCAGAAGAACAAGAAACAGTACCAGATACCTTCTCATACCATCACCCCCAGAAATTTTAACTCCAAAATGGTATCATTTTGTATGATCTTCTAAAAAAAGAGGTGTTGTCCGTGACGGTCGATCCATCCCACACGATCCCTGTGAGTGTAACGGGAACGTTTTGCACTCTGAACTGTCCTCACTGCGGTGCTCACTATCTGAAACACATGATCTCCGTTGAGGAGATACCAGTTTACGTAGAAAAAGGCTACAGAAGTTTTCTGATAAGTGGTGGAATGCTTTTTGACGGCTCCATCCCCTTTGATCGATATGAAAATGAATTGCGAGAATACAAGAAAAAGTACGATCTTCTCTACAACTTTCATGTGGGCTTTCAAAAGTCTCATCTGGCAAGAGATCTTGCAGATGTGGTTTCCATGGATTTCTTCGGAGATTCAAGTGTTTTAAAGAAAATCTATCGGCTCGATCTTACACCTGAAGACATTCTGAACATTTCTCGTTTTTACAGGAAAGTGGTGTTCCACATCACAGTAGGAATACTCGGTGGACGGATCAGTCACGAGGAAAAAGCACTGGAGATCCTCTCGAAGGAAACAGATTCCGTAGTTTTGAACGTTTTCATCCCAACATCGAACACTCCGTTTGGCAAACACTCCCCACCGGATCCGAAAGAAATCCTTCGTATCTTCGAAAAAGCAAGAAAACTGTTCAAAACGGTTGTCCTTGGCTGTATGCAACCAAAGGGTGTGTACAGAAAAGATCTTCAAATCATCGTGAAAGATCTGGTCGATGTTGTAACAAAACCTGTCGATGGATCTGGAAAGTTCAAAGGATGCTGTGCCTTTGCTATCTCAGAGTGAATGTGACTTTTCCCGGTCCCATATCGAACGTTTGCCCGAGAGCCAGAACCGTTGCAAGTTCGATCGGAAGACCTTTCTTTACGATCTTTTCTACTGTGGTCTTCACGTCATAGGCCACCCTTATCGTCTCAAAAGAGATCACACCACTTTTGACATCTACAATCATGTAAGAGGCCCTCGGGTCGCCGTCTTTTGGTCTTCCAACACTTCCCGGGTTCAGAATGAGTTTGCCCGAAACCCATCTCACCATAGGAAGATGCGTATGCCCGTTCACGATTACATTTTCTTCGACTTTACTGGCTATCTCTTTCAACCTTTCAGAAGGAGTGTTTGGTTTTACGTACTCCAAAAGTTCGTTGAAGGGACTCCCATGAACAAGGAGAAACCTGACTCCCTCCACTTCGAAACTCATTCTTTTTGGGAGGGATTTCAGGAATTCTTTTGTCTCTTTGGAGGTGTTTTCAATGGACCAATTGAGTGAGATGTCACCCACTTCCGTTTCTCTGCCTGGTGCGTAAGAACATCCACAGCTTTCTTTCGAATAACCCACCGCATCGTCGTAATTTCCCATGATCGTTTTGATGTTTCTTTCCTTCACCAGTTGAACGACCGCCTCAGGGTCTGGACCGTATCCCACAAGATCTCCCAAACAGAAGATCTCGTCCACACCTCTTCTCTGTATATCTTCCAGAACAGCGTTTAGAGCTTCAAGGTTACCATGCACATCACCGAAAAAGGCTAACCTCATTTTCTCACCCCTGTTTGTTTTAACATATGTATTTTACAGATCTTTTAAGAAACGTAAGGTTCTTTCGAGTCTTCTCAGTGTCCTTTCCTTTCCAAGCACCTCTATCGTTTCAAAGAGCCCTGGTGTGACCAGTTTCCCCGTCACAGCTCCCCTCACCAACTGAAAAACCACCTTTTTCGAGGCAATGCCTCTTCCTGCAACCTCTCTCAAAACTCTTTCTATTTGTTCCATGTTCCAGTTGTCCAGTTTTTCCAGTTCTTCCCTCACTTCTTTCAGGATCCTTTCGGATTCTCCTTTCTTCAAGAACTTTTCGATGTAATTTTTTTCGTACTCGTACTCTTCGCTCAAGAACGGATACATGATATCGTACAGTTGAGAGAGTGTGTTCACCTTCTCTCTGCATATACGAAGAGAGTTGAGGAAGTAATCGTCGTCAACATCGGGTATTCTTTTACCCACGTACTCTGCCCATTCTACGAATTCTTTTTTCAGATCGTCCAGTTCGATTCTTCTCATGTGTTTTCCGTTCACCCACTCGAGTTTCTGATAGTCGAAGATCACACCTTTGTTGGAAATATCTCTTGGATCGAAGGACTGGAGCCGCTCTTCTATGGTGAATATCTCGTCTCCTTCTACTTTCCAACCAAGAAGGGCAAGATAGTTCATCAAAGCCCTGCTCAAAATTCCCTCTTTTCTGAAATGCTCAACGGAGGTTGCACCGTGTCTTTTGCTGAGGGGAGTTCTGTCCGGTCCCAGTATGAGAGGAATGTGCATGAAAACAGGTGTTTTCCAGCCGAACGCCTCATAAATCATGATCTGCTTTGGTGTGTTGGAAAGGTGGTCTTCTCCTCTGAAGACATGGGAAATCTCCATCAAATGATCGTCCACCACGACGGCGAAGTTGTACGTAGGAAACCCGTTCGATTTCATGATGATGAAATCCTCTATGGTGGAGTTGTCGAATACCATCTGTCCTTTCAGCAAATCTTCAAATGTGGTCTTTCCTGGAAGGACTTTGAATTTCACTGTGACAGGATGGCCTTTTCTGGCGTACTCTTCGGGATAGTCAAACGTGGAAAACATCTCTCTGGTGGGGTCTTCTTTATCGTATACAACGTAATAGGCCCTTTTTTCTTCCACCAGTTTTCTAGCGTGTTCCCGATAGATATCGAGCCTTTCGCTCTGACGGTACGGACCGTAATCTCCACCCACATCGGGACCTTCATCCCAGTCAAGTCCGCACCATCTCAGAGAGTCAAGGATTTGCCTTTCGAATTCCATGGAACTTCTCTCCAGATCGGTGTCTTCTATCCTCAGAATGAATTTTCCACCCTCTTTTCTTGCGAACATCCAGTTGAAAAGGGCAGTCCTTGCTCCTCCAACGTGAAGGTGTCCCGTTGGGCTAGGTGCAAATCTAACTCTGACCAAATCGAGCACCTCCCGATTTTTTTGAGTCCGATTTCTAATATATCAAAAAAGCCCCGGTGATGAACACCGGGGCCTGGATTGGTTTCGTCCTCGATTATCTAACAGGTCTCACATTGACAGCCTGAGGGCCCTTGGTTCCCTGTTGGACATCGAACTCAACTGGTTCGTTTTCCCTGAGGGTCTTGAAACCATCCATCTGGATCGCCGACCAGTGAACGAAGATGTCCTCTCCGTTCTCCATAGTGATGAAACCGTAGCCTTTCTTAGAGTCAAACCACTTAACCGTACCTCTCATGAAAAAATCACTCCTTTTCAAAATCTTTCCGCTCAATGCGGTACTTCCTAAGTGTACACCCCAGAACACGCTTTGTCAAAACGTTTCTTTTTCTCTCTCAATGAGGAATACCCCGTTTTGTAATACCATCGTTCATTATACGTCAGATCATTTTAACGTAAATTTACTTTTTAAAGAGGACATCTTCCACTATTCTTTATATGCAAAAACCGTTCAGGGAGGATCTGAAATGGAATACTGGGTGCGAAGAGCTCTTGAAGTAGCAAAAACACCGTTTCTTCTTTTTGATCTTTCCGTTGTGGAGAAGAAATTCTTCGAGATGAAAGCAGCGCTGAAGGGTGCCGATATTTACTACGCCGTGAAAGCAAACTCCCATCCCCGTATTCTCTCACTTTTGGCAAAACTGGGATGCAATTTTGATGTGGCATCGAAAGGGGAGATAGAAAAACTCCTTGCCCTCGGAATTTCGGGCAAGCGAATGAGTTTTGGTAACACCATAAAGAAAGAAGAAGACATAGCGTTTGCATACAAAAACGGGATCAGACTTTTCGCTGTTGATAGTGAAATGGAGATAGAAAAAGTAGCGATCAGTGCACCGGGCAGCAAGATCTTTGTGAGAATAGCAACGGATGGATCCGATGCGGACTGGCCCCTTTCCAGAAAATTCGGTACCGACCCGGATCACGCTCTGGATCTCCTTTTCTATGCAGCAAAAATGAAACTGATTCCCTCTGGAGTGAGTTTCCACGTGGGGTCTCAGAATCTGAACCCTGAAAGCTGGAGGAAAGCAATCTCTGTTGCTGGAAAGATCTTCAAAAAAGCCATGAGGTCCGGTTTGAATCTCTTTCTGTTGAACGTCGGAGGAGGTTTTCCGGTTCAACACAGAAAGCCCATCCCAGCGATGGAAGAAATAGGAAGAGTCATCGAAGAAACCATCGATGAGAACCTCTGGTTTGTTCACGGATTGAAACTCATAGCAGAACCTGGAAGATACATGGTGGGAGAAGCAGGTTGGCTGGTCACAAAAGTGCTTTTGAAAAGCGAACGGAATGGAGAAAAGTGGGTCTATCTGGACGCCGGTGCGTTCCATGGCCTTGCCGAAACCATGCAAAACTTCGAGTACGAAGTGAGGGTGCTGGGAAAAGAAAACGACGAACTGGAAGAGTATCATCTTGCAGGACCAACTTGCGACAGTGTTGACGTTATATACGATAAGATCCTTCTTCCAAGGACCATCACTTTGAACGATCTTGTCTGCTTTGTCAATGCAGGAGCGTACACAGTGGAGTACAACACGTATTTCAACGGAATAGAACCACCGAAAATGGTGTTTGTGGAGGAACTCACTGAGATTTCTCTGGAAGAGAAGATGAAGGCAAATCTTCTCTGATCAGTCTTCTATAACTTTCACATAGACGCTTCTTGTCCTTGGACCATCGAACTCGCAGAAATAAATCCCCTGCCATGTTCCAAGCAGTGGCCGGCCGTTCTCTATTATGAGTGTAACGGATGAGCCAACGAGAGAAGCCTTTATGTGGGAATCTGCGTTTCCTTCAAGGTGCGTATAATTCGCCGCGGCAGGAACGAGTTTTCCAATCGTGGTCATTATATCGTGTCTTACACTTGGATCCGCGTTTTCGTTTATCGTAACACCCGCGGTCGTGTGTGGAACAAAAACCACACAGATGCCGCTTTTCACCTTCGATTCTTCTATCGCCCGAATAACCTCTGAAGTGATATCGATGAACTGAGTACGGGAGGAAGATCGTATCGTCAACTTTTTCATCATATTCTACACCCCCTACTTGAAGAACACGTTTGTGATTATAACAACGTGGCCTTCCCTTTCTTCCAGGTCTATCTTTATCTTGTCTTTTTCCACGTTGAACGTTTCAGAGAGCCAACTTGCGATCCTCTCCTTTATCTTGTCGGAGTTTTTATCGAGGACTTCCTTTGGAATGATCTCCGTTATGTTCATTTGCTTTCTCTTCGTCTGTCCGACGATTTGCTCCAGCCTTTTTCGGGCGGTGTCCCTGCTTTTTCTCTTCTTTCCAAACTCCCAGAACAGAAACTTCATCGTATCATCCCCTCTTGAATTTTGAGAAGAAATCCTTTAGAGAATCAAAGAACCCCCTGGATACGGTTGCGAAATCCTCTTCCAGAGGCACCCTATCTCCCCGTATTCTCCTTGCGAGATTTTCGAAGTTTTTGGAAATCCTGGAACTCCCGTTCAAAGAAACAGGTGTTCCAGTGTTGGAAGCGATGATGATCTCCTCAGAATCCGGTATAACGGCTATGATTTCCAAAGAGAGGGTGTGTTTGATGTCATCCGTGGTGAGCATCTCTCCTTTCTTCACCATGTGTGGCTTGAATCTGTTGATCACGACGTGAATCCTATCATCCGAGAAGCCGAAATTCTCCAAAAGTCCTATCACCCTGTCTGCGTCGGAGATGGCGGGAACCTCCGGGGTGGTGACCACCAGGATTCTTTCAGCCGGTGCCACAGCGTTTCTAAATCCCCTCTCAATACCCGCCGGGGAATCGATGATTATATAGTCAAAATTAGGCACCAGTTCTTTGACGATCGATTTCATATCTTCAGGAGAGACCATCTCTTTTGTGGCGATTTGAGAAGCAGGAAGAAGGTAGAGGTTTTTCAGTACCTTGTGCCTGACCAGGGCCTCCTGGGGGGAGACCTTTCCGTTCACCACATCGATCAGCGTGTAAACTATTCTGTTCTCAAGGCCAAGTACTATATCGAGGTTCTTCAAGCCTATGTCCGCATCGATCAGGCAGACCTTTTCTCCAAGTTTTGCAAGGGCGCATCCAAGGTTGGCGGTGACGGTGGTTTTACCCACCCCTCCTTTACCGGAAGTCACCACTATGATGTTTCCCATCAATCCCACCCTTTCTCGTTTCAACTGAGTCACTTCCTCTTCGAATATTGTACAATAAAATGTGATCACGCAAAAAAGGGGTGACATTATGATCAGAAAACTCAAACCGGAAGAAATAAACAATTTCGACCTTGATTTCATGAATTTCCGCACCACAGAGGAAATTCCCCCCAATGAAGGGTTCATAGGTCAGAAGAGAGCAAGAGAAGCCATAGAGATGGGAATAAAGATCAGGGAGAAAGGCTACAACGTGTTCGTCACCGGTGTCACTGGAACAGGACGACGCACATTCGTTCAGATGATGCTTCAAAATGCAGCGAAAAACCTTCCCATTCCAGAAGACTGGGGCTATGTTTACAACTTCGAAAATCCTTATGAACCGAGGGCGATATCCTTCAAACCCGGTCAGGGCAGGATCTTCAAGAAAAGGCTCGAGGATCTGATAAACGAAGTGGTGGAAGTCCTGAACAAAGCCTTCGAGAGCGAGGAATTCGCCAGGAGGATCTCCGAGATAGAAGAAAGATTCTCCCGTATGAGAAAGGAACTTTGGGAAAGTCTCGAAGCAAGGGCAAGAGAACTTGGTTTTATGGTTCAACTGACACCCGCTGGAGTCGTGATGCTCCCCGTGGTGGATGGTAAACCCCTTTCACCGGAGGCAGTAAACGCTCTACCAGACAGCGCAAAAAGGGAAATCGAGGAAAGACAGATGAAACTGAAACACCTTGTCGATGGTACGCTCTACAGGATCAGAAAACTGGACATAGAGTTTAGAAAATCCCTCGAAGAGTTTCACAAAAGAACTGCTCTTTTCGCTATAGAACCCCTCTTTTCTGAAGTAGAGAGCGAATTCGAAGGAGAAACGATAAGGAAATTTCTTGAGGATATAAAGAAAGACATAATGGAGAACCTGATCGATTTTTTGAAAATGGACGCCAAAGAAAGAAAAGAAATCTACATGAGAAAGTATTCCCTGAACCTGATCGTGGACAACTCTGGTCTGGATGGTGCACCCGTGATTTACGAAACGAACCCCACGTACTCCAACCTGTTTGGGAAAATAGAGTACTACGTGAGAGGGGGATTCCTTCAGACCGACTTCACGATGATAAGATCCGGAAGTATTCACAGAGCAAACGGTGGCTTTTTGATCCTCGAAGCAGAAAGGCTCTTGAGTCAACCCTATGTATGGCACAATCTGAAGAGAGTTCTCTTAGAAGGGCAAATCGGTGTGGAAAACCTGGAAACCACTCTCGGAATTTCCAACACCATCACGTTGAAGCCCGATAAAATCCCTCTTAACCTGAAAGTTGTCGTCATAGGAACACCCTATCTTTACGAACTTCTCTACGAGCTGGATCCGGATTTCAGGAAACTGTTCAAAATAAAGGCGGAGTTCGACTGGGAGATTCCCAGAAATGAACTCAACGTTCAAAAGTACACATCCTTCATATCTGCCGTTTGCCGGGAGAAGAACCTGCCTCATTTCGACAGGGGAGCCGTAAAAAGAGTTATCTGGTATGCCATGAGGCACGCAAAAGACAGCACCAAACTCTCCGCAGTTTTTGGAGACATTGTGAACCTCATAGTTGAATCCGGTGAACTGGCAAGGATGGATGGTTCAACAGTAACCACATCCTCGCACGTCATCAGGGCCTTCGACGCGATGGAGAAAAGGAAGAACCTTCTTGAAGAAAAATACGACGAAATGATAAAGAAATTCGATCTCATGATCGAGGTAACCGGATCAAAAGTTGGTCAGGTTAACGGTCTGACGGTACTCGATCTTGGAGATTACTCTTTTGGAGTGCCTGTGAAGATCACGGCGAAGGTTTATCTTGGAAGACCAGGTGTTGTGGACATTCAAAGAGAAGCAGATCTCAGCGGAAAGATCCACAGCAAGGCGGTGTTGATACTGGAAGGATTCCTTGGAAGCAGATACGCTCAGGAATTCCCTCTTTCTGTGAGTGCGTCCATCAGTTTTGAGCAGGTCTACAGTGAAGTAGAAGGAGACAGTGCTTCTCTTGCGGAAACACTCGCACTTCTTTCAGCCATTTCCAAAGTCCCCATAAAGCAGGGAATAGCTGTAACGGGTTCTATAAACCAGCATGGAGAAGTCCAGCCGGTTGGAGGAATAATCGAGAAGGTTGAAGGATTTTTCAGGGCTTGCAAGAGCCGGGGTTTCGATGGAGAGCAGGGTGTGATCATACCGAAGTCCAACGCAAAGAATCTTGTGTTGAAGGATGAGATCATCCAGGCTGTGAAAAAAGGACTCTTCCACATATGGACCGTAGAAACGGTGGATGACGCGATAGAGATCGTAACGGGAATGAAAGCAGGAAAACTCACCAGAACGGGTAAATTCGAAAGAGGCAGTTTGAACTACTTGGTCTATCGTGAACTGAAAAAGATGAAAAAACTCCTCGACGGTTCCTACGAGGAAAGAAACAAAATGAAAAAGAAAAAGGGCAAAAAATGAGGTTACCAACGGTTCTCATCGGAAGGTACGTTCCAGCAAACTCGATCGTACACAAAATCGATCCACGTGCAAAACTTCTGGGTATGATTCTTCTGATAACTTCCATTCTCATCGTGCCCAGTCTTGTCTTTTACATCGTTCCTGGAGCGGTTGTTCTTCTGCTGATACTTCTCAGCAAAACTGGGTTCAGGATATATCTTGCAGGCTTGAAAAGCCTATGGTTTCTGATAATTTTCGCTGTGGTGGTACAGTTTCTCTCACCCCAGGATGGCAGAAAGATCATCTGGTTTATAACTGACAAGGCGATCCTGTCGGCCGTATACATACTCTTAAGACTGCTTTTGATCATTCTTCTTGCGGAGAACTTCTCTGCCACCACCCCTCCCTTGATGACAGCCCGGGCGATAGAGAGTCTTTTTTCGCTTCTTGGGGCAAGAAAACTGGGCCATGAGATCGGCATGGTGATGACGATCGCTATGAGGTTTGTTCCCATTCTAGCTCTGGAAGCAGACAGGATACTGAAGGCCCAGATATCCAGAGGGGCTAATTTTGAAAGGGGAAGATTCATCGACAGATTGAAAGCCCTCATAGTGATCATCGTTCCTTTGCTAGCTTCTGCTCTGAGAAAGGCAGAAGAACTCGCAACGGCAATGGAAGCCCGCCTTTACACGGGAGAGCCTCCCAGGGTAAAGTACAGAGACATAGAGTGGAAAGCTGCTGATACTCTGTACGTTCTGTTTACCCTGTGTGTTTTACTCTTTGTTCTCTTCAGCCAGAATCTCTTCAATGGCGTTCTTTAATATTTTTGCTGATTCTCTGAAGGCTTTCAGTTCCTCATCGTTCAACTCAAGTTCCAAAATCCTCTCCACACCATGTCTACCAAGAACTGCAGGAACGCTGATACACACGTCCTGTATTCCAAGGTAATCTTCAAGGTACACTGAAAGCGTCAAAACTCTTTTCTCATCGAAGAAAATCGTTTCCACGATGTCTGTTACCGCAAGGGCAATAGCATAATGTGTTGCCCCCTTTCTTTCTATGATCTCATACGCTGCTCTTTTTGTCTTCTCTGCGAACTCTTCAAGGATATGAGAATCGCACCTGTTGCAGATCTGACACATGTTTCGAAGAGGTATACCACCGATCATGGCACCGCTCCAGATTGGAACCTCAGAATCACCGTGTTCTCCTATCACGTATACGTGAACGCTTCTTGGAGAAAAACCACAGTGCTGGGCAATCAGGGTTCGAAGTCTTGCGGTATCAAGAACAGTTCCCGATCCAAAAACCTTCCTTGGGTCCATACCAGATTCCTTGAGGAAAAAGTAGGTTAGCACGTCAACCGGGTTTGTAACAACTATGACAATAGAGTCAGGAGCGTATTTTGAGACATTTACGGCAATCTCTTTCATCACCCTGGCGTTTCTTCCAAGAAGCTGAAGCCTGGTTTCTCCGGGCTTTTGTGGAACACCCGCAGCAACCACTATCACATCGGCTCCTTTCAGGTCTTTATAATCTCCTGCGTAGATGTTCGTACGCCTTGTGAACGGTGTTCCATGTATGAGGTCGAGAGCGTCTCCTTCGGCTCTTTTTCTGTCGACGTCGATCAGCACCATTTCCCTTGCCAGTCCTTTCATCAAAAGGGCAAAAGCGGTACTGGACCCCACTCTTCCAAGACCAACGATACCTATCTTCATGGATATCACCTCCATAGTGATAGAATACAGACAGGGTGATGTCATGACGAAGAAAGTCCTACTTTTTCTGTCAATTAGTTTAGCCTTCTTTTTAATTATATCATCCATATTTTTCCTGAATAGAGTGGTGTCTTCTCTTTTCAAAGGAGAGGTGACCAATCCTTACGTCTTTCTCGTTCTCGGAAAAGACGAAGAAATCGAACACACCATTCGAACCGATGTGATAGTGCTCGGTGTGCTCGACTGGAAAAAGGGAGTGCTTTCCTTTGTTTCCATACCCCGTGACCTGATAATTGATGGAAGAAAGATCAACTCCATTTATAACTCCTCTGGAATTGAAAAACTCTTTCAGATCGTCGAGTCGATTTTCGGAATGAAGATAGATTCCTACGTGGTTTTCGACTACAGGGCATTCAGGGTTCTCGGAGATGAACTCGGACCAGTGAAGGTAGTCCCGAACGAAGTAATGTTCTATGAAGACCTTTCTCAGGATCTTGTCATAGACTTCAAACCCGGTGTACCCTACATGTTGTCTGGCAAACAGCTTCTTGCGTACATAAGATACAGGAAGGACTCCATGGGGGATCTTGCACGAATAGAACGTCAGAAAGACGTTCTCAAAAAACTTCTCAGCAAGGCCTTGATCAAAAGTCCTTTTGAGATCTCGAACATATACAGAAAGGTGAGTCCCTACATCGAAACGAACATAAAACTCTCCGAACTTCTAACGCTCTTTTTGAAGGTAAGGGAAGGATTGAAGATGCAGTTTTTCACGCTTCCCTACGTTGTGAGTGAAAACGGAGAGGTCTTTGTGAACGAGAAGGAGCTTCCCATGTTCAGGGAAAAATTGTTTGAAGAAAGCAACATGGAAACTTCTTCGTTGAATCTGGTGATTCTGAATATTTCTTCACTTGTCTCAAGGGTTTTCGAGGCGAATCTGAGAGGTGTCTGGAAGGAAAGGGTGGGATTTGAACCAGATCGGGTCGTCTGGGAGGATGTTGGAATATCCAGAGAATTCGAGGGTGATCAGGTCTTCATAGCGCAGATGGAGAAAGAAAAAGAAATCCTGGAGATTCTCAGAAAAGCCCACCCGTCGAGGAAGTTCAAGGTTCATCGATTCGACAGAAAAGAAGACTTTGAAAGATACTACTTCATTCTGAAGAAACTGGCAGAAAACAGGATATACCTGGATTTTCCTGTTTCAGCGCTGATATTGATAGATGATTTCAGGGAGTGAGAAGAGGTGACTTACAGAAAACTTCACGAGTGGAATCTGCCACCAGAAGAGGCGATGAAGATCCAGAATGTCCTGAGAGAGAAGGTTCTCTTCAAGCCCTTTGAGGGCGAACCAAAGTACGTGGCAGGGGTCGATCTTTCGTTTCCAAAAAGAGAAGAAGGACTTGCCGTGATCGTCGTGATGGAATACCCCACCTTCAAAATAGTGGAACTCGTCTCAGAGAGAGGAAAAGTTGATTTTCCATACATTCCAGGACTTCTTGCTTTCAGGGAAGGACCTCTGTTTTTGAAAGCATGGGAAAAACTGAAGACAAAGCCAGACGTTGTGGTCTTCGATGGACAAGGCGTCGCACATCCAAGGAAACTCGGTATCGCATCACACATGGGACTCTTCATAGAGATACCGACGATCGGTGTGGCAAAGTCGAGGCTCTATGGAACCTACAGAGAGCCGGAGAACAGAAGATGTTCTTGGAGTTATCTCTACGATAACGAAGGGATAATAGGCTGCGTGATGAGGACCAAAGAAGGAAGTGCCCCCATCTTCGTTTCTCCTGGCCATCTCATGGATGTGGAAAGTTCCATCAGGCTGGTCAAGTCGTTCACCCTGCCCGGAAGAAGGATTCCAGAGCCCACCAGAATGGCACACATCTACACCCAGCGCTTGAAGAGAAGTCTCTTCTGAGAAGTTTTTCCAGGCTGTGATAAAATAGATTCAGCCTCGAGCCAGACGGATGTCTGGAGGGATATTGTTTTGGGCGAGAAATGGAAAGAAATGGGGGAAATTTTCAGGAAAAAGCGTGAAGAAAAAGGCATCACGCTTCTTGATGCATCTTTGTTTACAAACATAAATCCCTCTAAACTGAAACGCATCGAAGAGGGGGATCTTCAAAATCTCGATGCAGAAATCTATGTCAAAAGCTATATAAAGCGATACGCAGAATTTTTAGAACTCTCTCCAGAAGAGATGCTCAAAATGTACGAGGAGGGAAAAGGCGACATAGCACCGGAAGAAAAGAAAGAGAAGAGAAGAAAAGAAGGGGAAAAAAGCAGAAGTCACAATCTTGTTCTGATTCTGTTTCTGGTGATAGGAGTGGTGCTTCTTGTTTTTGCGATTTTTGAAAATCTCAGACTGCAAAGAACATCACCAGCGTACCTGATCACTTCAGATGAAGTGACTCTAAATGGCAAAACGTTGAAAGGAACAATCCCACTTTCGGAGGGAAAGTACACGGTGGAGGCTCAGGGCGAGGTCATCTTGAGAACTGCATCGGAAGAGTGGAAGATAAAACTCAAAGAGTTCGAGGTGAGAGTCCAGTGGGAGAGGTGAAGGTACCGGATCTGGTGAATCTGGTTATGTTCATATTCGCATCTCACATAGATTACTGGTTCAACGAGTTAAAGCCCGTTCTCGAGGAAAGATTTGGACCAATGGATTACGTTTCCGACAACCTCGACTTCGAAAAGTACACCTTTTACTATTCAGAAGAAATGGGACAGGGTCTGAAGGGAAAACTGGTGAGTTTTGAAAGACTCATACATCCTCACCAGCTTGCAGATATAAAACTGGAGACGAACTCCATAGAGAAGATGTTTTCCATAGAGGGAAAAAGAAAAGTGAACATTGACCCAGGATACATCCATCATACACAGTTTGTCCTCGCATCAACGAAGCACTGGGGAAACCGCATCTACATAGGAAAGGGAATCTACGCTGAGGTGACGCTCGCTTATGTGAGAGGAAAATTCAAAGACATGGAGTTTACCTATCCAAACTACAGAGAAGAAGAGTACAAGAAACATCTGGAAAGGATCAGAGAAATCTATCTGAAGAAGAGGAGGAAAATCCTGAAGTGAGAGTTGGTATAAAGGTGCTTGGCTGTCCAAAAAACGAAGCTGACTGTGAAGTTCTGGCAGGTATTCTCAAAGAAAGAGGACACGAAATCGTCTACAAGGTGGAAGAAGCAGACGTTGTTGTGTTAGACACCTGTGCCTTCATCGAGGATGCCAAGAAGGAATCGATAGATGAGATCTTCTCGTTTGTTGAAGCAAAAAAAGATTACGGCTACAAAATTGTTGTGAAAGGGTGCCTCGTTCAGCGATACTACAGAGAACTGAAAAAAGAAATCCCGGAGGTGGACCAGTGGATAGGAGTTGTCGCTCCGGAAAAAATCGCCTTGCTCCTTGAAAGCGGAGGAGATCTGGTACCACAGCGTCCTGAGACTGTCTACAGTTACAGAAAGAGGGTAAATCTGGAGGAAAAGCCCTATGCGTACGTGAAAATATCCGACGGTTGCGACAGAAAGTGTACTTTCTGTTCCATACCCATCTTCAAAGGGAACCTGAAAAGCAGAAGCATGGAAGACATAGTCCACGAGGTGGAAGATCTTCTTGCAGAGGGAAAAAAGGAAATTATTCTGGTTGCCCAGGATACAACCTCTTACGGTGAAGATCTCTATGGGAAACAGGCCCTGCCTGATCTTTTGAGACGACTGAACAGTCTAAAGGGTGACTTCTGGATCAGGGTCATGTACCTTCATCCCGATCACCTGACAGACGAGATAATAGACACCATCCTGAAACTGGAAAAGGTTGTGAACTACTTCGACGTTCCCGTTCAACATGGAAGTGATAAGATACTGACCCTCATGGGAAGGGTCAAAAGTTCCAAAGAGTTGAAAAACATGCTGATGAAAATAAGAGATAAAGCCCCAGATGCCGTTCTTAGAACCAGCGTGATAGTAGGTTTTCCAGAAGAAACGGAAGAGGATTTCGAAGAGTTGAAGAGATTTGTGGAAGAGGTGAAATTCGACAAACTCGGTGTTTTTGTTTTCTCGGACGAAGAAGGAACAGTCGCTTCTTCTCTGAAGAACAAAGTCGATCCAGAGACAGCCAGAAGAAGACAGGAAGAACTCCTGCTTCTTCAGGCAGAGATCTCCTACGAAAGACTGGATAGATTCGTGGGAAAAAGCATGAAGGCACTCGTTGAGGGAAGAGAAAACGGCTACCTGATAGGGCGCACCTTTACAGAAGCTCCCGAGGTGGACGGGGTTGTTTTCATAAAAGGAAGGGGTGAGATAGGGAATTTTCTCGAAGTAACCATAGAAGAGCACGATGAATACGACATGTGGGGGATTGCTCGATGAATCTGGCGAACTTCTTTTCTATTCTGAGGGCAGTGTTGACGATACCTGTTGTCTGGTTCTACATGGAAGGCTGGTACACTCTGGCGTTTTTTGTTTTCCTGTTTGCTGCGTTCACAGACTACCTGGACGGCTTCTTCGCAAGAAGAAGGAACCAGGTAACAGACTTCGGAAAGGTCTTCGATCAGGTGGCAGACAAGATCCTCGTGATATCCACGGCCGTTGCGATGATGAATGTTCTTCCGATCTGGTATGTTCTAACCGTCTTTTCAAGGGACACCTTCGTGAACGGCCTCAGGATCCTGGCAGCGAGCAGGGGAAACATCGTTCCAGCCAGATGGACAGGAAAGGTGAAAACCGTATCTCAGTTTGCGGTGCTCATAGGAGTTTTTCTTTTCAAACTGGAGTTCCTTGAACCACTGATTCTGCAGGCACTTGTGATTATATCGTTTGCAGTAACAGTTTTGTCCGGGATCACGTATACAATGGACCTTGCAAGATTCATGAAAATGGAGGGATAGTACATGAGAACCTTCATTGCCATCGATGTGAACGATGAGGTCAAAAAACAGGCCTCTGAAGTTATTGAAAAACTCATGAGAAGAGGTTTTGGTGCAAATTGGGTTTCCGAAGAGAACCTGCATCTCACCCTCTTTTTTCTTGGGGAAGTCACTGAGCAGAAAGTTTCCGAGATAGCAGAGCATCTTTGTAGGCGTGTGAGAGGGTTCCCTTCGTTTTCCTTCACGGTGAAAGGTTTTGGATATTTCAGAAGGGGAAAAGCTCCCCGGGTCTTCTGGCTTGGAGTGGAAAACGCAGATCGTCTCAACAGGTTGTACGAGGAGCTGAGATACGAGCTTTCACATCATGGTTTTTCTTTTGAAGAGAAGTTCATACCTCACATCACTATAGGCAGGGTGAAGTACTATCCTGACAAGTGGGAAAAACTGGTTGAAGACATCGATTTTTCCCCCGTTGAGGTGGCGGTGGACAGTTTTAAGATTTATTCCTCCACACTGACACCTTCGGGCCCCATTTACAGAGCACTTTACGAATGTCATTTCGAAGGAGGATTGATCAGACATGGCTGAAGAAAAACAGAAAAAGAGTGTACTGGAGAAGGCTTTGAAGAGGATAGAAGAAACCTTTGGCAAAGGTTCCATAATGATACTGGGTGACGAAACCCAGGTTCAGCCTGTGGAGGTCATTCCAACGGGTTCCATCGCGATCGACATCGCAACCGGCGTTGGAGGATACCCAAGGGGAAGGATCGTGGAGATCTTCGGACCGGAATCCAGCGGAAAGACCACACTGGCACTTCACGCTATAGCGGAAGCCCAGAAAATGGGTGGTGTGGCTGCTTTCATAGACGCAGAACACGCTCTCGATCCCGTGTATGCGAAAAGCCTTGGAGTAGATCTGAAAAGTCTCCTCATATCCCAACCCGATCACGGAGAGCAAGCTCTTGAAATAGTAGACGAACTCGTGAGAAGCGGTGTTGTGGACCTCATCGTTGTTGATTCCGTCGCCGCACTGGTACCCAGAGCCGAGATAGAAGGTGCCATGGGAGACATGCAGGTGGGACTTCAGGCACGTCTCATGTCACAGGCGCTGAGGAAGATCGCAGGGAGTGTGAACAAATCGAAAGCAGTTGTCATATTTACAAACCAGATAAGGATGAAGATAGGCGTCATGTTTGGAAGCCCTGAAACGACAACCGGTGGACTTGCCCTGAAGTTCTACGCAACCATGAGACTTGAGGTCAGAAGAGGAGAAGCGATCAAGGAAGGAAAAGACGTCATA
Organism: Thermotoga sp. SG1; assembly: GCF_002865985.1. Taxonomy (NCBI): domain Bacteria; kingdom Thermotogati; phylum Thermotogota; class Thermotogae; order Thermotogales; family Thermotogaceae; genus Thermotoga; species Thermotoga sp. SG1. Next base: position 138,391 of record NZ_LNDD01000002.1, on the reverse strand, counting down.
GGCAACGTGGTAAGCGTAAAGATCGTGAAGAACAAAGTAGCACCCCCGTTTAAAACGGCCCAAACTTACATCATCTACGGAAAAGGTATCGACAGAGAGTACGAACTGTTCAATCTCGGAGTGGATGAGGAAGTCATAACCAGAAAGGGCAGCTGGTACTACTACACCACACTGAAAGGAGAAGAAATCTCCCTGGGACAGGGTGGATCCAACGTCGTTCAGTTCCTCAAGGAAAATCCACAGATAGCGGAGGAAATCGAAAGGAGAATAAAGGAAAAATATGGCTTACTACGGCAAACGGAGGAGGAACCAGAGAAAGCAGACGAATCCTCTTAAGTACGCTTTGAGACTTTTAAAATATCGCGTCAGGTTTGAAAACGAACTGAGAAATCGTTTGAAAAACCAGGGTTTTTCTGATGAAGAGGTTGAAAACACGATCGCCACATTGAAAAAGCAGGGTTACATTGACGATGAGAAGGCTGCTTATCTTTTCGCAGTGGACGAGATCCGTTTGAAACTCTTTGGACCGAAGATCGTGAAGATGAAACTGAGATCACTCGGAGTGGACGAAGAAACATCCGAAAAGGCGATAGAAAAAGCTCTCTCTGAGATTGATTTTTCTGAAGAGTTGAAGAGATTGAAAACACGTTTTGAAAGTCGTCAGGAAATGAAAGACTACCTCTACAAAAGAGGGTTCGAGATTTCTCAGATCGAGGAAATTCTCGATCAAATAGATGGAGGTGAACGATGATGTTGTGGTATGTACTCGCGGGTGTCGGAGGACTTCTGGTGGGATATCTAATCGCAAGCTATCAGATAAATCAAAAACTCAAAAAGGCAGAAAAAGACGCAAAGTCCATTCTCGAAAAAGCAGAAAAGGAAGCAAACGAGATAAAGAAAAAGGCCATCGTAGAAGGTAGAGAAGAAGTTCACAGATTGAGGGAAGAGTTCGAAAGGGAAAGAGCACGAAAGGAAGAAGAACTCAGATCACTCGAGGAAAGGCTTCTAAAAAGAGAAGAACTTCTCACCAGAAAGGAAGAGAATCTGGAAAAGAGAGAAACCCATATCGAGGAGATGAAAGCAATCCTGGAAGAGAAGATGAAAGAAGTGGAGGAAAAAGAAAAACGAATAGACGAGGAACTCAACAAACTCGCGGGTATGACCGTTGAAGAGGCAAGGGAGTTGATTCTGGAGGAAGCAAGACAGAGATACGAACACGACCTTGCAAAGCTCTACAAAGAGATGAAAGAGCAGGTAGAAGAGGAAGCCGAAAAAGAAGCAAAAAAAGTCATAGCGTTTGCCGTACAAAGATACGCACCAGATTATGTGGGAGAAATCACTGTTTCCACCGTTTCTCTTCCATCCGATGATATGAAAGGGAGAATCATAGGAAGGGAAGGAAGAAACATCAGGACCTTTGAAAAGATCACAGGCGTCGATCTGATAATAGACGACACACCAGAAGTGGTTGTGCTTTCCTGTTTCAATCCCCTCAGAAGGGAGATCGCCCGCATCACTCTGGAAAAACTCGTAGCAGATGGTAGAATACATCCTGCAAGGATAGAGGAGATGTACGAAAAGGCAAAACAGGAAGTTGAGAAGGCCATAAAGGAGGCAGGACGGGAAGCCACGTTCAAGGCAGGAGTTATGGGACTCCACCCGGAACTCGTGAAGCTCCTCGGAAAACTCAAATACAGAACAAGTTACGGTCAGAACGTTCTGTACCATTCCATAGAGGTTGCTCTTCTTGCCGGTTACATGGCTTCAGAACTCGGCCTGAACGCTGACAAAGCAAGAAGGGGTGGACTGCTCCACGACATAGGAAAAGCGGTGGATCAGGAACTCGAAGGATCGCACACCACCATAGGGGCAGAACTTGCCAGAAGATACGGCGAAAAAGAAGACATCATCAACATGATACTCAGTCACCACGGAGAAGAAGATCCAAGAACACCAGAAGCGGTGCTCGTGGCAGCTGCCGATGCACTGTCCGCCGCAAGACCAGGTGCAAGAAGAGAAAGCCTGGAAAATTACATAAAACGACTTATGAAACTCGAGGAAATTGCAAAGAGTTTCAAGTATGTTGAAAAAGCATACGCTATTCAAGCGGGAAGAGAAATAAGGGTGATAGTTGAACCGGACAAAGTGGACGATGCACTCGCTGAAAAACTCGCTTATGACATTTCAAAGAAGATAGAGGAGGAACTAGAATATCCAGGTGTGCTGAAGGTAGTGGTCATAAGAGAGAAAAGAAGCGTCGCTTACGCAAAGTAAAAAGGCCCCCCACAAGGGGGCTTTTATTTTTTGTAAAACTGCGATTTTTGAACATAAAACGAAATAATTTCTTCTGTTTGGACATATTGACAGATATTCGCAAAAAATGGGGCTTGATTTAACATGGGAATTTTTTGTATAAAGTTTATGTAAGCGCTTACAGGGGGTGTAGAGATTGCCAACAATAGAAGATGTCGCAAAACTTGCAGGAGTTTCCATCGCCACGGTCTCACGGGTGATAAACGGATCAGGATACGTTTCTGAAAGAACCAGATACAGAGTCTGGAAAGCAATAGAAGAACTTGGATACAGGCCAGAAATCTCGGCGAAAATCCTCGCTTCGAAGGGAAAACTGTTCCACGCTTATATCTTCGCCAGTAAAAGAATTCTCTCACCCCTTCAAACCAGAGGGATTCTCGGTGAGTTCTACGGGGTGATAATAAAAGCCATTGAGGAAAATTGTGAGAAATTGGGAATAAAAGTAGAGTTGAAATTTCTTGAAGAATTTTCGAAATACGTTGACGCAGATGGATACATATTCGTGGGAGGAGACGTCACGAGGGAGTTCATAAGAGAAGTGAAATCCAAGAAGAAACCCTTTGTACTTGTGGATCACTACATACCCGGTGAGAGAGTGGATTGTGTGATAAGCGACGGATACGACGGTGCTGTTTACGCAACGAATTACCTCATATCCAGAGGGTTCAAAAAGATCGTACACATCCACGGACCGCTTCAGCCGTATGGTTTCAAGATGAGATACGACGGCTACAAAGATGCCATGGAAAAATCTGGATTGATGCCTCGTTTTTATGAGTGCGATGATACAGAAGAAGGTACGAGAAAAATTGTAGACATAATGCTGAACTCTTACGGAACACCCGAGGCCATCTTTACATCCAACGACAGTATTGCCTTCTGGGTGATCAAACGACTCAAAGAACACGGCTTGAAAATTCCAAATGACGTTTCCGTTGTGGGTTTCGACGATATCGTTGACGCAGAAAATTTCGATCCACCGTTGACCACTTTGAGGGTATTCAAATACGAAATGGGTTGCGTTGCATGTAAGCGCTTACATGAGTTGTTGACGAAGGTGAATCCTCATCCTCTTCGAACCCTCGTCTTCACTCAATTTGTAAAGAGAAAAAGCACGAAATGACTACAACCTTTCATAGAGGAGGGATCGTTATGTGGAAAAGGGTTCTTTTCATCATTCTGGTAGTTCTTTCGGTCTTTGCACTAGCTGACGTCAAAAAGATCGTGTTCTGGACGGCTCCAAATCCAAACCAGGAGGCCTTCTGGAAAGCCCTCGTTGAAAAGTGGAACGCAGAGCATCCGGATGTTCAGATCGAGTGGTCCGTTATACCAGCGGCTGGAAGTTCTGAAGAGGCCATCCTGAACGCCATCGCTGCTGGAAACGCTCCTGATATCTGTACCAACATCTTCAGTGGTTTTGCAGCTCAACTCGCAGAAGAACTAGACGTTCTGGTTGCCTTCGATGAAGAGTTCGGAGAAGAGTTCTGGAAACTTGCAGATGCAAGGAAAATGAGAAACATACTCGAAGGCTGGAAGCTCAACGGACACTACTACGTGATACCCATTTACTCCAACCCGATGCTCTTCTGGTGGAGAGGAGATCTTTTGAAGGAACTGGGTTACGACAGACCTCCCAGAACTTACTCTGAAGTTTACGAAGTAGCCAAAAAGTGGGTTGTCCCCAAGGAAAGGTACGTTATAAGAGCCGTTGCCGGAAGAAACTGATGGGACAGATGGTTTGATTTCATCACATTCTACTACGCAGCAAGCGGTGGAAAACCCTACATTGAAAACGGAAAAGCAGTTTTCGACAACGAGTACGGAAAGGCCGTTGCTGAGTTCATCTACACCCTCTTCAAAAATGGCTGGACAGCTGTAGATCTGGGACAGGATCCATTTGAAAACGGCACAATCCTTGGCCAGATCATGGGACCATGGCATCTGAGCTACACGAAAGAGCACTATCCCGAGGTTTATCCGCACATAGTGATGACACCACCTCCTGTTCCAGACAACTATCCTGAAGACAAGCCCGTCTACACGTTTGCCGATACCAAAGGCCTTGTGATGTTCAAACACTGCAAACATAAGAAAGAAGCGTTCGAATTCATCAAATGGGTCTTCTCCAATGCCCAAAACGATGCAAGATGGATTGAACTCACAAAGATGCCTCCAGCAAGAGAAGACCTTGGAACGAACCCCACGTTTGCCGAGTACATGAAGGATCCATACTTTGCAAAGATAGCAGAAGCGGTTGCATACGCTGTTCCTCCGGCACTGATCACCAACACGATTGATGCTCAGAACGCCATGAGCACGTACCTGATCGAGCCTCTCATGTATCTGAAAGCCACCCCCGAAGAAGCCCTGAAACAGGCAGTTAAAGAGATCAACGCACTTCTTTGGTGAGGAGAGTATCCCCTCACCTTTTTTATCAGGAGGGATAGAATGTCGCTAAAAAAGAAGGAAGCAGGGTTGGGCTGGAGTTTGATATCGATATATCTTCTCTACACGGCGATATTCTGGGGCTATCCGTTCGTCTGGATGTTGATTCTTGCTTTTTCCAAATGGAAGTTCGTGGGATCTCCCAGATTCGTAGGTCTTCAGAACTTCTTCCGGATCTTCGAAGACAGGATGTTCTGGAAAGTTTTTCTGAACACGATGAATTTTCTTTCCTACTTCATCCCCATGGTGTTCGTCGCCTCCATCCTGTTTGCACTCGCTCTGAACAGAATGAAGTATTTCAAAACCTCTGTGACCCTCAGCTTCTTAGTCGCTTATGTCTCTTCAGGTGTTGCCTACTCCATTATGTTCCAGAGGATCTTTTCAGAGGTGGGACCGATAAACAGGTTCCTGTACAACACCTTCGGTATCACAATACCCTGGTTCACCGACCCACAACTTGCTATGCTGACTATAGCCATCATGGTCACCTGGAAGTTCGTTGGATACTACGGCCTTATTCTTTATTCAGGACTTCAGGCCATTCCAAAGTCCATATACGAAGCAGCGGAGCTGGATGGTGCAACTCCATGGATCAAGTTTTGGAAGATCACACTTCCTCTTTTGAACCCCGCCATTGTAACTGTTTTAATTTTGGCTGTGAACCTCTCCTTTGGTATATTCACCGAACCGTACATGATCACAGGTGGCGGTCCCATGAACAGAACTCTCACGTTCATGCTTTACATGTACAACACCGCCTTTCAGAGGATAAATCCCAGTTACGCGACAACCATAGCGGTCATGACCGCTCTCATAAACTTCTCGATAGTCATCTTTATCAGAAAGGTCATTGAAAAAGAGGTGACCATAGTATGAAGAAGATCAGAGAGGTCATCTTTCACGGAGTGATGTTGATTCTTGCTTTGATATGGATCTATCCATATATCTGGCTGTTTCTCTCATCGATAAAACCGGCAGATGAGATCTTCACCAGGTTCTTTCCAACAAGAATAACTCTTGAACATTACAAGTACATATTTACAATGGCAGAAAAGATGGAGCGTCCCTTTCTGAGGGCTTTTCTGAACAGTGTCTTTGTCACAGTCACTGTGACTTTTTCCGTGGTCTTGACCTCAGCAATTATTGGATACAGCCTGGCAAAACTCAGATTCAAAGGAAGCAACGCCATATTTAATTTCATCATTTTTCAGATGCTCTTTCCAGGTTTCATGTTCATCATCCCACTCTTTGTGTTGATAAGAAAACTTGGCCTTTACAACACTTACCCGGCCATGATCGTTCCCTTTCTCATGAGCGCGTGGAGTCTTTTTATGATAACGCAGTCTTACAAAACGATTCCACAGGATTACATAGAGGCTGCAAAGATTGACGGTGCAAGCACTCTGTGGATAATATTTAAAGTGATGATTCCCCTCTCGAGAAGCACACTCTCCATCGTGGGTCTTTTCACATTCATAGGAATCTGGGACAACTTCCTTTGGCCCCTCATGGTGGTAAAAGACTACAATAAAATGCCTCTTTCTGTTCTTCTAGCCACTTTCAACCATGAGTACGCCGCCTACGTTGGTCCGCTGATGGCAGGGTCTGTGATTCAGACGATACCCATGGTTCTCATCTTTTTGATCTTCAGAAAGCAATTTTTACAGGGAATTTCTATGTCTTTCAAGTAGAGGAGGGAGAACATGGAGCTTAAACTCGAAAGACACCCGGCGAATCCCATTCTGGAACCTTCTCCGTACTTTCTCTGGGAAAGCCGATTTGTTTTCAACCCGGCTGTGGTGTACGACGGAGAACTCTTCCACATGCTCTACAGAGCTCAAGGAGAGGACATGGTTTCAAGGATCGGCTACGCTGTGAGCACCGACGGAATCCACTTCAACAAGTTCGAAAAGCCTGTCTTCTCACCAAAGAGTGACGACGAGCTCTACGGAGTCGAGGACCCCAGGATCACAAAAATCGGTGATGAATACTACATGGTCTATACTGCCTACTCGCCTCGTGGCGTGAGAATCGCCATGGCGTCGACGAAAAACTTCATCACCTGGAAAAGATATGGAGTTGTGATACCGGATATAGACAACAAAGATGCTGCGCTGTTTCCAGAAAAGATCAACGGAAAGTACGTCATGTTTCACAGAATACCACCTGATATATGGCTTGCCTTCTCAGACGATCTCGTACACTGGGACAACTTCGTGAAGATCGCATCTCCACGTCAGGGAATGTGGGATGACCTGAAAATAGGAGTTGGTGCACCTCCGATAAAGACCGAGTACGGATGGCTTGTCCTGTACCATGGTGTTCAGAACACGGGAACCTCCCGGCCAATCTATCGTCTTGGTTTCATGTTGCTTGACCTGGAGGACCCCACAAAGGTGATAAAGAGATCGAAAGAGCCGATCCTTGAACCAGAAGAAGACTGGGAAAAATTTGGCGGTGTTCCAAACGTGGTCTTCAGTGATGCGATGATAGAATACAACGGCTACTACTACGTGTACTACGGTGCAGCGGACAACTGCATTGCCCTTGCCACAATTCCCGTGGAAAAAGTGATGAAGTGGTGTAGAGAATGACAGGAGGCTTTCAACGTGAAGGGAAAACTGTGGAGAATGCTTTCAGAATTACTTCCCTACACTATCTCAAGGAAAGAAAAACTAAAAGACTGGTCTTTCTCCAGTGGTTTAGAAGAAAAAACCGTCACTCCCCCATTTGAGTGGGACGTCAACTCCGCCCCTGTATGGTTCAGGAAAGATTTGGAACCTTTCTCCGTCGCTGAAGGACAAAGGGCCTATCTGGAACTCTGGTTCGGCGGAGAGACCCTTGTTCTTGTAGATGGAAAGCCCTACGGTGAAATCAACGAGTATCACAGAACACTGAACATCACTCCTCTTGCCGATGGAAAACCTCACACGATAGAGGCTCAGGTGGTACCGAGGGGACTCTTTGGAAAACCAGAAAAGCCGGTGTTCAGCGAAGCGTTCTTCGTGGTTGTCGATGAAGAGTTGATGAGAGTGGTAAAAACGCTAGAACTTGTTATAAAAGCAGCAGAGGTGATAGATGACAAGGCATTGTCGAAGAAACTTCTTGACATCTCCGAAGAGTTTCTCTCGAAGATATGGACCCCAAGGGACACAGAAACATATTTGAAAACCGCTCCCATGGACCCTGGAATAGCAGACGAAATCAAAAACACCTGGAGCGCACCTGAGTTTAGAGAGTTTTCCGGAGCGCTGCTTCCAGACGAGTTGAGAAAAAGCATAATAGATGAGTTTGAAAGATTCAAGGAGAAGTTAAAAAAACTCAAAGAAGAATACCCGAGTGCTGGAGTTGTGCACCTTGTGGGGCATGCTCACATAGACTACGCCTGGCTTTGGCCGGTTGAAGAAACAAAAAGAAAGATCCTTCGCACTTTCGCAAACTCTGTTTTACTTTCAACGCTGTATCCGGAGTTCGTCTACACTCAATCTTCTGCCCAGATGTATGAAGACCTCAAGAAAAATTCTCCTGAACTCTTCGAAGTGGTTAAGAAACTCGTTGAAGAAGGAAGATGGGAGCCCGTCGGAGGCATGTGGGTAGAGTCAGACTGCAACGTTCCTTCGTTGGAGTCCCTGATAAGACAGTTCTACTATGGGCAGAAGTTCTTTGAGAAGGAGTTCGGTAAAAAGAGCAGGGTTTGCTGGTTGCCGGATGTGTTCGGCTTTTCCTGGGTTCTTCCCCAGATTCTGAGAGGTGCGGGAATAGAGTACTTTGTTACCACCAAACTCAACTGGAACGACACAAACGAGTTTCCATACGATCTGTGCCGCTGGAGAGGAATAGACGGCTCAGAGGTTCTGTTCTTCAGTTTCAAAAATCCGAACGAGGGATACAACGGAAAAATAGATCCAGACACCATCTACAAAACCTGGAACAACTTCAGGCAGAAGGACCTGACAAACAAGATTCTTCTTTCCTTCGGCCACGGTGACGGTGGTGGAGGACCAACCGAGGAGATGCTGGAAAACTACAGGATAATGAAGCAGATTCCAGGAATTCCGCATCTTGAAATGGGAACAGTCGAAAGTTTCTTTGAGAAGATGAACATCGATGGAGACCTTCCCGTGTGGGACGGAGAATTGTACCTTGAAATCCACAGAGGAACGTATACCTCCCAGTCCAGGGTGAAGAAACTTCACAAAGAAGCAGAAGACGGTCTTTATCTGGCAGAGTTAATATCTGCCTTCACCGATAGCGACTTTTCCGAAGAAATTGACGATCTCTGGAAGGCTGTTTTGAGAAACGAATTTCACGATATCCTGCCGGGATCTTCAATAAGAGAGGTCTATGAGGACGCAGAAAAAGAGCTGACCTTCGTGAAAGAAAGAGCAGAAAAGATCGTCAGAGAGTCCATAGACTCTCTTCGAGTCGAAGACGAAAACACCCTGACCCTTCTGAACGTTTCGTCTTTCCCAAAGAGGTTCTGTTTTGAGCTCAACGAAGATCTGAATCTTTCTTTCCAGGGCAAGTCTCTTTTGAAACAAAGAACGCACGATGGAAAGTACGTGTACTTTCTGGACGCAGAGATCGCTCCTTTTTCAAAGATAGAGTTGGAGGTTCAAAAAAGCACAACCGAAAAGCTCGCAACGAAAGACGAAAGACCCTTCATGGAAAATGAGTACATGAAAGTTGAAGTGAACGAAGACGGAACGATCCAGATCTACGATAAAGAACTGGACAGGTACATCTTCGAAGAAAAAGGGAACATCTTAAAACTCCACAAAAACATTCCTCTCTACTGGGACAACTGGGACATAGCAGAGGGCGTGGAAAAGACAGGATACACCCTGAAAGCAAAAAGCGTGGAAAAAATAGAGTTCGGTCCTGTTCGAGAAGTGGTACGCGTCGAGTACGAAGCAGAAGGAAGCAAAATTAAGCAGTACTACATCCTCTGGAGGAAAAGCAGAAAACTCGATATAAAAACACAGATAGACTGGCACACAAGAAGGGCCCTTTTGAGGGCGTACTTTCCCACCACCGTTTTGTCAAGGAAGGCAAGGTTTGACATTTCAGGAGGTTTCATAGAAAGGCCAACTCACAGAAACACCAGTTTTGAAAAGGCACGCTTTGAAGTGCCTTTCCACAGATGGATGGATCTTTCGCAAACGGATTTTGGAGTTGCCATTTTGAACGATGGAAAGTATGGTGGAAGCGCTCATCAGAACGTTATGGCGCTCTCTTTGATAAAAGCCGGGATCTTTCCGGATTTTCTCTGCGACGAAGGAAAACACGAGTTCACCTACTCCATATACGTTCACCCCGGTGATGACCTGAGAGACGTTGTGAAGGAGGCAGAAGAACTGAACAAACCCCTTCTTGCCGTCTCTGGAAGGCTGGACATTCCCTCTTCTTTTCTGGAAGTTTTTCCACAGAATTTCAAACTCACCTCACTCAGAAAGGTGAAAGGAAAGATCGTTATAAGACTTGTTGAGATCTTCGGAACGTCCGGTAAACTCTCGGTTAAGATCCCCTGGAAAGAAAAGATCTATCTGACAAACCTTCTGGAAGAGGAAAGAAAAGAGGTTTCTTTCCCCTTGAGTTACCGGCCGTTCAAAATCTACACGTTCGTTGTAGAGTGAGAAAGCCTTCCTTTTGCCTTTGAAAGAGCGGGATTTCTTCCCGCTCTTTGTTTAACCTAACTGATCTTGCGTAATCTCCCATAAAAAATAACTTAAGAGATTCTTTTGAGAAATGTTCTCAATTTGTATCACGCTTATGTTATAAAAATACCAGGACGGAAGAAATGAATGTCAATAAGGGCATGACAACTTGAGAAGGAGGTGATACTATGATGATGTTCCTGCCGCCAGAAGTTATAAGGGAGATTCACGAAGAAAGGGTAAAGAAGGCCCTTGAAAACCTCAAAGCCATCGAACTCGAAGAAAAACTCCTTGAAAAAGCAAAAGAGGAAGAAAAAGTCTCCTCCAGAAGGAGGAGAAGGAAAGAGAAAGAAACAGTGGAAGTCTGAAAAGTTCTCATTTCCCATCTTTTAGCGTCTCAGATCTCCCAGGCGTCCCTCCCCCATTTTAATCATCCAGCCTGAGTTCTATGACGTCAGAGTCCTGGATGTACGTGATTGTTGAGTTGCCTAGATAAAAGACCTCCGATGCAACAGGCATCAGTTCTGGCAACCTTTCCTGAATCTCGTTGTTCACGCTCTCCACTTCTTCTTCGTCCACTTCGAACTCGCCTTCATTAGATTCGGTGGCTTCGTGTTCTAGTAGTGTGAATTCGCTGTACACACAGAGGGTATGGGTAGCTTCCTTCAGTTCCTCGAAGGAGAAGCCATCATCCGTGATTTCAAGATCAACGAGCGTACCGGAACAGGTTTCTCCTTCAAAGAGAGCAACAAGACATGGGGTTCCCGCCAGTGTCCCCTTAAGCTCTCCTTCAACTTCGTACCTGTATCTGTGCTCTTCATCCTCGCCTGGGCCGTGTTCATATTCGTGTCTTTCCCTGTGGTACGGAATAATAACCGGTCTGAGTATGTACTGACCTGCTCCCTGAACAACTCGAAAAGACCTTGCCACATCGAAATCAAGGACGATTTCATCACCGCTTTGCACTATGACGGGTTTTATGATCTTGATCTTTTTGGAGGGAACAGTAATACTTTTTTCTTCATTGTTCACAACAGCGGTAGCTTCATCAACCTGTAATCTGATCCACTCCAGTTTTGCTCCTTCTGGGATTTCTATCTCAAAGAATCGAACTTCGGTTCCTGCAAGTGAGAGAAGATCAAACTCATCCTCCAGCAGGGTGACGGCGGCCTCATATCCTTCTCCGCTCAGCGAGTAGTGGTACGTTACATCGGAAATCCTCACCCACAACTCTTCAACGTTAAAATATGGGTTGTCTGTGAGATACACAGGAACTTTTGTTGTATTCGTTCCTGTGGTGAAAAGCACACACCCGGATATCAGACCAAGAAACACAACCGTTCAGAGAACGTACTTCATGATTCCACCTCCTTTCGTTGGAAAATTTTAACTCCGATCTAACAAAATGTCAATATTAAATGCACAGATAGTTTTCTAATACGAGGACGAAAACCTTTTTAAAACGAACATTCATCTATCGCAAAAACTAACAATTTTGAATCTATACAAACCATCTCAGGAAATCAAAACAGAGCAGAATCAGAAGAAAATGGTTTCTTTTCGATGATATTCATCGATAGTTGAGCGTAGGTTCTTTTCTTTGGACTTTGCATGAAAACATTTTCACATTAAAATACTCACGACAACAAGACTCAAAGAGGTGATAGCGTGAAGTTTGGCTACTTCGACGATGAAAACAGAGAGTACGTCATAACAACACCAAGAACACCGTACCCGTGGATAAACTATCTTGGAACGGAGGATTTCTTCTCCATCATTTCTCATATGGCAGGGGGCTATTGTTTTTACAAGGATGCAAGGCTCAGAAGGATCACCAGGTTCAGATACAACAACGTGCCAACAGACGCTGGGGGAAGGTATTTCTACATAAGGGAAGAAGATGGAGATTTCTGGTCTCCCACCTGGATGCCAGTGAGAAGAGACCTTTCTTTCTTCGAAGCAAGACACGGTCTTGGATACACGAAGATCACCGGAGAAAGAAACGGTCTGAGGGCAACCATCACCTTTTTTGTTCCAAGGCATTTCACGGGAGAGGTTCATTACCTTGTACTTCAAAACAGAGCAGAAAAGCCAAGAAAGATCAAACTCTTTTCCTTCATAGAGTTCTGTCTCTGGAACGCCCTCGATGACATGACGAACTTTCAGAGAAACTACAGCACCGGAGAAGTGGAGATAGAAGGTTCTGTGATCTACCACAAAACAGAGTACAGGGAAAGAAGAAACCACTACGCGTTCTATTCCGTGAATCATCCGATAGACGGTTTCGATACAGATAGAGAATCTTTCATGGGCCTTTACAACGGCTTTGAAGCACCTCAGGCGGTTGTGGAAGGAAAGCCCAAAAACTCGGTGGCGAGCGGCTGGGCACCCATTGCATCTCACTATCTTGAACTTGAGATTCCTCCTTCTGGAGAAAAAGAACTCATCTTCATACTTGGATACGTCGAAAATCCAGAGGAAGAAAAATGGGAAAGACCAGGAGTGATCAACAAAAAACGCGCAAAAGAAATGATAGAAAGGTTCAAAACAAAAGAAGATGTCGAACGCGCCCTGAAAGAACTGAAGGAATACTGGGACGATCTCCTAGGAAGAATACAGGTGGAAACACACGATGAAAAACTCAACAGGATGGTGAACATCTGGAACCAGTATCAGTGTATGGTCACATTCAACATCGCACGGAGCGCTTCTTATTTCGAATCCGGAATCAGCAGGGGTATAGGCTTCAGAGATTCAAATCAGGATATCCTTGGATTCGTCCACATGATACCAGAAAAGGCAAGACAGAGGATTCTTGACCTTGCCTCCATACAGTTCGAAGATGGAAGCACCTATCATCAGTTCCAGCCGCTCACAAAAAAGGGAAACAACGAAATTGGCGGTGGGTTCAACGACGATCCCCTGTGGCTCATTCTCTCAACAAGCGCGTACATCAAGGAAACGGGAGACTGGGACATCCTTGACGAAGAAGTCCCCTTCGACAACAATCCAGACAAAAAGGCAACGCTTTTCGAGCATCTGAAAAGATCTTTCTACTTCACCGTGAACAACCTCGGACCCCACGGCCTTCCACTCATAGGAAGGGCAGACTGGAACGACTGTCTCAACCTGAACTGTTTTTCCAAAAATCCGGACGAATCCTTCCAGACAACTGTCAACGCCCTCGATGGAAGGGTGGCAGAATCTGTCTTCATAGCAGGACTTTTCGTTCTGGCTGGAAAAGAGTTTGTGGAGATCTGCAGAAGACTCGGGCTCGAGGATGAAGCAAAAGAGGCAGAAAGACACGTAAAGGAAATGATAGAGACCACTCTGGAATACGGCTGGGATGGAGAATGGTTCCTCAGGGCGTACGATGCCTTTGGAAGGAAAGTGGGAAGTAAAGAATGTGAAGAAGGAAAGATCTTCATAGAACCGCAGGGAATGTGTGTCATGGCAGGAATCGGAGTGGAAAATGGATATGCAAAGAAAGCACTTGATTCTGTGAAAAAGTACCTCGATACACCCTACGGCCTTGTTCTTCAGCAGCCTGCCTACAGCAGATACTACATAGAACTCGGTGAGATCTCGAGTTATCCTCCGGGCTACAAAGAAAACGCTGGTATATTCTGTCACAACAACCCGTGGGTAGCGATAGCAGAAACTGTTATTGGAAGGGGGGACAGAGCCTTTGAGATCTACAGAAAGATTACTCCCGCCTATCTAGAAGACATAAGTGAAATCCACAGAACAGAGCCCTACGTCTACGCACAGATGGTGGCAGGAAAAGATGCACCAAGACACGGAGAAGCCAAAAACTCCTGGCTCACGGGAACAGCCGCCTGGAGCTTTGTTGCGATAACTCAGTACATCCTGGGGATAAGGCCCACCTACGATGGTCTCATGGTGGACCCGTGCGTACCTGAAGATTGGGACGGTTTCAAAATCACAAGAAGGTTCAGGGGAGCAACCTACGAGATAACGGTAAAAAATCCTCACCACGTTTCCAAAGGTGTAAAAGAGATTATCGTCGACGGAAAGAAAATTGAGGGACAGATCCTACCAGTTTTCAACGATGGAAAAGTGCACAGAGTGGAAGTTCTGATGGGATAATCTTTCCTCATACTTCAGAATACTTCAGATTTCAGAAAAGGGGCCACCCCCTTCTTTTTTTTGTGATAGAATAGTTCGGCAAGCAAACCACAGCAAAGGGCGAGGTGATGATCATGAAAAAGTTTCCCGAAGGGTTCCTCTGGGGAGTCGCAACGGCTTCCTACCAGATCGAAGGTTCTCCCCTCGCAGACGGAGCAGGTATGTCCATCTGGCACACCTTCTCCCACACACCTGGAAACGTGAAAAACGGTAACACCGGAGATGTGGCCTGCGACCATTACAACAGATGGAAAGAGGACATCGAGATCATCGAAAAAATCGGTGCAAAGGCCTACAGATTCTCCATCAGCTGGCCAAGGATTCTTCCGGAAGGAACGGGGAAGGTGAACCAAAAGGGTCTGGACTTCTACAACAGGATCATAGACACCCTCCTTGAGAAGAACATAACACCATTTATAACCATCTACCACTGGGACCTTCCCTTTTCTCTGCAGTTGAAGGGTGGCTGGGCAAATCGAGACATAGCCGACTGGTTCGCAGAGTACTCAAGGGTTCTCTTTGAAAATTTCGGTGACCGCGTCAAACACTGGATCACTCTGAACGAACCGTGGGTCGTTGCCATAGTGGGACATCTGTACGGAGTCCATGCCCCTGGGATGAGAGACATCTACGTAGCATTCCATGCGGTTCACAACCTCTTGAGAGCGCACGCAAAATCCGTGAAGGTGTTCAGAGAAATGGTGAAAGACGGAAAGATAGGGATTGTTTTCAACAACGGATACTTCGAACCTGCAAGCGAAAAAGAAGAAGATATCAGAGCCGCAAGATTCATGCACCAGTTCAACAACTACCCGCTCTTTTTGAACCCCATCTACAAAGGAGAGTACCCGGATCTTGTCCTGGAATTTGCAAAAGAGTTCCTTCCCAGAAACTACGAAGAGGACATGGAAGAGATAAAGCAAGAGATCGATTTTGTTGGACTGAACTACTATTCAGGTCACATGGTGAAGTACGATCCAAACTCACCGGCCAAGGTGTCCTTCGTCGAAAGAAACCTTCCTAAAACCGCCATGGGATGGGAGATCGTTCCTGAGGGTATCTACTGGATTCTCAAAAGTGTCAAAGAAGAGTACAACCCACAAGAGGTGTACATCACAGAAAACGGAGCAGCGTTCGACGACGTGGTGAGTGAGGACGGAAAAGTTCACGATCAGAACAGGATAGATTATCTGAAAGACCACATCGAACAGGTCTGGAGGGCGATCCAGGATGGGGTCCCACTGAAGGGTTACTTCGTATGGTCACTCCTTGACAATTTCGAATGGGCGGAGGGATATTCGAAGAGGTTCGGTATAGTTTACGTGGACTACAGCACACAGAAGAGAATCATAAAAGACAGTGGGCACTGGTACTCGAACGTGATCAAAAACAACGGATTGGCAGATTGAAAGGGGCGGAGCAATCCGCCCTTTCTTTTTGATACCTCATTTTCCTTCCTATCTGTCCATCCCGGGTAATTATCCCCAATTATTTTCATTTAACGAAAAAAATCTCCTGTTTTCTCCCGATATCTCGTTTGCATTGAAACGATGAGTCTGGCAAAATATCTAGTAGGTTAATTTGATTGTATCATCATTTAACTCATACTTAAGGAGGTGTTCTCATCATGAGAAAGTATTTTGCTCTACTTCTTACTGTTCTTCTGGTTGGTGGTCTCTTCGCAGTGAAGATCACCATGACATCTGGAGGGGTTGGAAAGGAACTCGAGGTTTTGAAGAAGCAGATCGAGATGTTTCAACAGCAGTATCCAGATATCGAAGTGGAGATCATACCCATGCCGGACAGTTCAACCGAAAGACACGACCTTTACGTCACGTACTTTGCTGCCGGTGAAAGCGATCCAGACGTTCTCATGCTCGACGTGATCTGGCCGGCAGAGTTTGCACCGTTCCTCGAGGACCTGACGGCCGATAAAGACTACTTCGAACTCGGTGAGTTCCTCCCTGGAACGGTGATGGCTGCTACAGTCAACGGAAAGATCGTTGCCGTTCCATGGTTCACCGATGCTGGCCTTCTTTACTACAGAAAAGATCTTCTCGAAAAGTACGGATACGATCATCCTCCAAGAACATGGGATGAACTCGTTGAGATGGCAAAGAAGATCTCCCAGGCCGAAGGTATTCACGGGTTCGTCTGGCAGGGTGCAAGGTACGAAGGACTTGTCTGCGATTTCCTCGAGTATCTCTGGTCCTTCGGAGGAGACGTTTTGGATGAAAACGGAAACGTTGTGATCGACTCACCGCAGGCTATTGATGCGCTTCAATTCATGGTTGATCTCATCTACAAACACAAAGTCACACCCGAAGGTGTTACCACCTACATGGAAGAAGACGCAAGAAGAATCTTCCAGAACGGAGAGGCAGTCTTCATGAGAAACTGGCCGTACGCATGGTCCCTTGTGAACAGCGACGAATCTCCGATCAAAGGAAAAGTAGGAGTAGCACCTCTTCCGATGGGACCCGGCGGAAGAAGGGCGGCAACTCTCGGTGGCTGGATGCTTGGAATAAACAGCTTCTCTTCTCCTGAAGAAAAAGAGGCGGCAAAGAAACTCATAAAGTTCCTCACAAGCTATGAACAGCAGCTCTACAAGGCCATAAACGCTGGTCAGAATCCAACAAGGAAAGCCGTTTACAAAGATCCAAAACTCAAGGAAGCTGCTCCTTTCATGGTTGAGCTTCTCAGTGTCTTCTTGAACGCCCTTCCAAGACCAAGAGTTGCAAACTACAGTGAAGTTTCCGATGTCATTCAGAGGTATGTGCACGCTGCACTGACAAGGCAAGCAACATCGGAAGAGGCGATAAAGAACATCGCAAAAGAGCTGAAGTTCTTACTCAGCCAGTGAGGATGCGAGGGGTCACCCCCTCGCTTATCTTTAGAAGAAGCGAGGAGGAAAAAACATGGAAAAAAGAAGCGGTTGGACAGCGTTTTGGATGATCTTGCCAACCATTCTTGTCATCTCAATAATAGCCTTTTTCCCGCTTTTCAAGACCTTTTATGATAGCTTTTACAGTTTCGGGTTGAGACCCGGTATAGAAAGAAAATTCGTAGGGCTTCAAAATTACTTCAGGCTTTTCCAAGATACTCGATTCATCATGGCTTTGAAGAACACGATCTTCTTCACGGTCGTTTCGGTAGCACTCGAAACGATTCTCGGTGTACTCATTGCCATCGTTGTTCATCAAAGGTTTGCCCTCAGAGGAATTGTAAGGGCTGCTATGCTCGTTCCATGGGCAATACCAACCGCCATCTCTTCTCAGATGTGGAGATGGATGTTTCACGATCAGTTTGGAATAATGTCAAGGCTCTGGGAAAAACTGGGGATAATAGATCCTGGAACCCCTATCCTGGGAACACCTGGACTTGCTATGTGGGCAATCATATTCGTTGATGTTTGGAAGACAACACCATTCATGGCTCTTCTGATACTCGCTGGGCTTCAGGTGATACCCGAGGACATCTATGAGGCAGCGAGGATAGATGGAGCAGGGACAATACAAAGATTCTTCAGAATCACTCTTCCACTTATAACACCAACAATCGGAGTGGCTTTGATCTTCAGAACACTCGATGCACTGCGTGTGTTCGATGTTGTGTACATCATGACAAGAGGAGCGGTGAACACGGAAACCCTGGCCGTGTACAACAGACACGTTCTGATGGACAGGGCTTTCACCGGCGCGTGGTTCGGGTACGGTTCGGCGATTTCTGTGTTCATATTCGTTCTCATCTCGATCTTTGCGATCCTCTACATAAAGTCTTTGAAGTTGAGACTCGACTGAGGAGGGAAAGCAATGAGTCGTTCTTTAACACAGAAGATACTTCTTTACGTTGCCGTTGTCTTCATTCTTGTGTGGTGTGTTTTTCCTCTCTACTGGGCTTTTGTCTCTTCGATAAAACCAGATCAGGATCTTTTCGAAAAGAACCCCTCCCTTTTCCCAAAAAGAGTCACCTTTGAAAACTATGTGAAGGTCTTCAAGGAAAGGCCTTTTCACATAAACATCAAAAACAGTATCATAGTGGCGGGTGTGACAACTGTTGTGGCTTTGACCATTGGGTCTCTTGCCGGATACGCCATCGCGAGGCTCAAATTCAAGGGAAAGGTTGTCGTGATGTCGCTGATCCTTGCGGTGAGCATGTTCCCGCAGGTTTCAATACTTGGTTCACTCTTTTTGATCTTAAGAAGCATGAAACTGATAAACACCTACACCGGGCTCATCATACCCTATACGGCTATGAACCTGCCCTTGACAGTTTGGGTACTTCAGAGTTTCTTTAGAGAACTTCCCAAAGAAGTTGAAGAATCTGCCTTCATTGATGGTGCTTCAAAACTGAGAACGCTCTGGTCCATCGTTCTTCCCATGTCTGCACCAGGACTTGTGGCAACAGGACTTTTGACGTTCATTGCAGCCTGGAACGAGTTCCTGTTCGCACTCACTTTTATGCAAAGGCCGAATTTGTACACCGTCCCAGTTGCAGTTGCTCTCTTCAAAGGTGCTTCCCAGTACGAGATACCGTGGGGTCAGCTCATGGCTGCCGCTGTCATTGTCACACTTCCGCTTGTCATTCTCGTCTTGATCTTCCAGAACAGGATCATAGCAGGATTGAGTGCAGGGGCTGTGAAGGGTTAATAATCAGTCATTTTTGGTGATTATTTACTTTTACAGTGAATTATTTCCAATCATGTTATGAAATCTCCTTCGATCTCCTTTTTTCTAGTCAAAAAGCAATTTGAAAAACAAGGATCCTATGTGCAATAATATAGCACGAATTAATTTGATTCCATCGGAAATTAATAATTTACATCACCGTTTTGCTTTAATAAAGCTTGTTTTCCAAACAATCATAATTATACGTTAAATTTAGATTACACTCTTTGTTGAGGAGGTGTTTTTTATGAAGAAGGGTCTGGTTTTACTTGGACTGATACTTGCATTCTCCGTGTTCGTTTTTGCAGAAGACATCAGTATACTTCTTGCTCCTAAGTCTCTCAACAACCCGTACTGGTTTGCAGTGGAAAACGGAATGAAGGATGCAGCGGAGAAGCTTGGAATCAAAGCAACTTTTGACGCACCCGTTGAAGCAGACGCTGCGAAACAGGCTGAGAAGATACTGAGTTACATTGTGAAAGGTGTCGACGGAATAGGAATCTCTCCAAACGACCCAGAAGCGATAAAAGTTGTGGTTAAGAGGGCATTTGACAAAGGAATCCCAGTGATCATGTTTGACTCTGATTCTCCAGATAGTGGAAGGTATGTGTACATAGGAACCAACAACTACAACGCAGGATACGAGGCAGGAAAATTGATGGCACAATTCATAGAAAAGTACAAACCTGAGAAAAAGACCATCAAACTTGCCATACTCACAGGAGGACTCGCCGCTCTCAATTTGAATGAGAGAATAAGGGGATTCAAGGACGCTCTTGAAGAATATTCCAAACAGAGTGGAAGAGAGATCGTTTATGTAGCTGACCCATTCCCATGCGATGACGACTCCGCAAAGGCTATTCAGATCATCAGAGATGTGACCAGAAAATACACAGACCTTGATGGTTGGTTCATGTCTGGCGGATGGCCTCTCTTTGCTCCAAAGGAAACCGTCATCTCTGCTCTTGGTGGTCCTGAAAGAATGAAAGACTTACTAGTGGTTGGCTTTGATACTCTGCTTCCAGAACTCGAACTCGTCAAAGCCGGTGCCGTCAAAGGACTTGTTGGCCAGAGGCCTTATGATATGGGTTATCTCTCTGTCCTTGTTCTCTATAACATGGCAAAAGTTGGTGTTGAGAACACATTGAAGATATTACCGAAAGTTGTCAGAGAGGATGGAACAGTTGACTACATCATTGACACAGGTGTGGACGTTGTTACAGAAGAAAACGTTGACCAATTTTACGAATACGCAAAGAAGATCTACTCCAAGCGTTAACGATGTAGAATCAACACAGAAGGGGGGTTATCCCCCCTTTATTAAAGAACAAATACAAGGGAGGCGTGGTTGAGTTGTGGAAGAGGTTGTTCAAGGCAAAAGAAGCGGGAATATTTTTGATACTGGTAGCGATCGTGATATTTTTGGGGATAACGACGGAAGAGTTTCTGACGGTGGAGAACATATTCACGGTGATACTGAACGTATCGTTCATAGCGATCATGTCGTTTGGGATGACGATGGTGATCATCACAGCAGGGATAGATCTTTCGGTTGGGTCGGTGTTGGGTGTAGCAAGCGTGGTGATGGGGCTTTTGATGAACGAGAGGGGAATATCACCTTTTTGGAGCGTAGTTTTGGGGCTTTTAGTTGGTGTGGGGTTTGGTCTTGCGAACGGTCTTTTGATCACAAAGGCAAAACTTGCACCGTTCATCAGCACACTTGGTATGCTCAGTGTGGGCAGGGGGCTTGCATACGTACTGAGCGGTGGATGGCCGATATCACCGTTTCCGGAGAGCTTCACGATACACGGTCAGGGAATGCTAGGTCCTGTACCCGTTCCGGTGATCTACATGGCAGTGATAGGTGTGATCAGCCACATATTTTTAAAGTACACAGTGACGGGGCGGAGGATCTATGCGATAGGGGGGAACGAAGAAGCATCCAGGCTGGTTGGGATTAAGACGGACAGGATATTGATCATGGTGTACACAATAAACGGATTTTTGGCGGCATTTGCTGGTTTTCTGTTGACGGCATGGCTTGGTGTGGCACAGCCTAATGCGGGACAGGGATACGAACTTGACGTGATAGCGGCGACGGTGATAGGAGGGACCAGTCTGTCAGGAGGGGAAGGAACGATACTTGGTGCATTTTTGGGAGCGGTGATAATGGGAGTTTTGAGGAACGGGATGATACTGCTTGGCGTATCATCGTTCTGGCAGCAGGTAGTGATAGGAATAGTGATCATCATAGCGATAGCGATAGACCAGATCAGGAGGGCGAAAGAGAGATGAAGCCCATACTTGAGGTGAGGGGGATACACAAAAGATTCCCCGGGGTACACGCACTCAAGGGAGTGAGCATGGAGTTTTATCCAGGAGAGGTACATGCGATAGTGGGAGAGAACGGAGCGGGAAAGAGCACGTTGATGAAGATCATAGCAGGGGTGTATGAACCCGATGAAGGGGAGATCATATACGATGGCAGAAGTGTAAGATGGAGTCATCCGAGCGAAGCGATAAAAGCGGGGATAGTGACGGTGTTTCAGGAGCTATCGGTGATGGATAATCTGTCTGTGGCGGAAAACATGTTCATGGGGGACGAAGAAAAGAGAGGGATATTCGTAGATTACAGGAAGATGTACAGAGAGACGGAAAGATTCATGAGAGAAGAATTTGGGATAGAGATAGATCCTGAGGAGAAACTGGGGAGATACTCCATAGCGATCCAGCAGATGGTGGAGATAGCGAGGGCAGTTTACAAGAGGGCGAAAGTACTCATTTTAGACGAGCCAACATCCTCTCTCACACAGAAAGAGACGGAGAAACTTTTTGAGGTGGTGAAGAAACTCAAGGAGAAAGGAGTTGCGATACTCTTCATATCACACAGACTGGAGGAGATCTTCGAGATATGTGACAGAGTGAGCGTTCTGAGGGATGGAGAGTACATAGGAACAGACAGAATAGAGAACCTGACGAAAGAAAGGATCGTGGAGATGATGGTGGGAAGAAAACTTGAGAAATTTTACATAAAAGAAGAACACGAACCTGGGGAAGTGGTACTGGAGGTGAAGAACCTTTCTGGAGAGGGCTTTGAGAATGTATCGTTCAACTTGAGAAGAGGAGAAATCCTTGGATTTGCAGGGCTCGTTGGGGCAGGAAGGACAGAGTTGATGGAAACGATATTTGGTTTCAGACCAAAGAAGAGTGGGGAGATATACATAGAAGGAAAGAAAGTTGAGATAAACCATCCACTGGATGCGATAGAACATGGAATGGGACTTGTGCCAGAAGATAGAAAAAGACTTGGGCTCATACTCATCATGAGTATCATGCAGAACGTATCGCTTCCCAGTCTTGACAGGATAAAGAAAGGACCATTCATATCGTTCAGGAAGGAGAAAGAACTGGCAAAGTGGGCGATTGAAACATTCGATGTAAGACCTCCGTATCCGGACAGGAAGGTTCTGTATCTTTCCGGAGGAAACCAACAAAAGGTGGTACTTGCAAAGTGGCTCGCTCTGAAACCAAAGATCCTCATACTCGATGAACCTACAAGAGGAATAGATGTCGGAGCAAAGGCGGAGATCTACAAAATCATGTCGCATCTTGCAAAAGAGGGAGTAGGAGTCATCATGATCTCTTCTGAACTTCCAGAAGTTCTTCAAATGAGTGATAGAATCGCTGTGATGAGTTTTGGAAAACTCGCCGGTATCATCGACGCTAAAGAGGCTTCTCAAGAAAAAATTATGAAACTCGCAGCTGGATTGAATGGGTAAAGGAGGTTCACAAATTGCAAAACATGGAAATATATTCTCTGAAACAGACAAGGACGATCAATAAATTGAGAATTCTCAACACAATAAGGTTTGAACCGGGGGTCACTCGAAACATGATCTCGGAAAAAACAGGGCTTGATCCCAGCACCGTTACAAAGCTTGTGAACGAGATGAAGAGAAAGAAGATGATCTACGAAAAGGGAATTCTCCCTTCCAAACTCGGAAGGCATTCCAAAAGGTTATATGTGAACAGAGAATTTTCCAGAGCGGTAGTGGTCGATCTTGGAGTGACACACTCTCTTGTGGGACTTTCCTTTTTCGATGGTTCTGTAGAGGTCATCGATGAATTCGACACACCGGATACACCAGAAGAATGCTTTAAAGTTCTGACGGAGAGAATTTCCAGATTCCCCGGTGTGTTTCCTCTCATCGTGATAGGTGTTCCTGGATCTGTTGACAAGACCCACAAAAAGTTGGCATTCGCTCCGAACCTGAACAGATGGCGAGACGTCGATGTAGAGAAGTACTTCAAGGTGTTCGAAGTCTATCTGGAAAACGATGCAAATCTTGCAGCCCTTGCAGAGACGATGAAAAACAAACACTTCGGAGATCGAAAAAACATCGTGTACATTCTCGTGAGGGAAGGAATAGGTGGAGGAATAATCATTGAAGGAAGGTTGTACAAGGGATCGTTCAACGCAGCTGGAGAAATAGGCCACATGAAGATGTACGACAGAGGGCCCTGTTTCTGCGGAAGAGTGGGGTGCTGGGAGGCGAATACATCCATATCCCACTGTGTGCATCAGTACGAAAAGGAAAAAGCCCTTCCTGGAAAGACCATGTACGAGAAATTCGAAGCTCTGTGCAGTCTGTACGAAAGGGACGACCTTGCAAAGAAGATCCTGGACGAGTTCACAACCATCCTGATAGATGGGATTGTAAACCTTGTAAACATATTGAGCCCAGAAATAGTAATCGTTGGAGGAGAAGGAGTGTTTCTTCCCGAAAGTGTTTTTGAGAAAATTGTATCGGAGACAAAAAGACAGGTTCATCCCATGGACAAAGAAGTTTCTGTTGAAAAAGGAAGCTTTTCGAACAAAGAAGTGGTTCTGGTCGGAACTTCGATCCTTTCTTCTATGATGATAAGTGAGAAACTGGTATAAAAGAAAGAGGGGGAACTCCCCCTCATTTCTCTTCGAAGATTCTTATCTTTCCATCTCCACAGGGAATCAAGAGTTGACTGCCTACCTTCACAAAATGTCCCACCTTTTGATCCGATACCTTCAGTTTGGTTTTCAAAGTTAGTTCCGGAAAATCGAAAACATACAGGTTTCCGTTCCATGTTCCGACAAAAAGATTTTCTTCGCTGAAGAGCAAGGAAGATACGGCCTCACCCAGAGAGATCTCCTTCACCTTTGAACCCGTGTTCAAACTCCAGAGTACGATCTTTCCATCTTCACCACCGGACACAAGGTAATTCCCTGAGAACTTTACGACGTTCACATTTCCTTCATGGGCATCAAGAGAGAACACCTTGTCACCCGTTTCCATGGAAAGAACTTCCACATATCCTGTTTTTCCCTTTGGATCTGAGTAAGATACTCCAATCGCAACGAACTTTTCATTCATATCGATAGTTTGAACGATCTCGTGCTCTGTATCTTTTCTCCATATCTCGTTGAAGGAAGGATAATCGAACAGTGCAACACTTCCATCGTAAAAGCCAACAGCAATTTTCCCATTGAAAAGAGCTATGTCCATGGTACTGGTTGTTCCAACTTTTAACCTTTTGATCAGTTTTCCATTTTCTAGGTTGTATATCTTGATTGTGTTGCTGTCCAGACAGGAAATGATGGTGTTTTCAACTATCAGAAGTTTTCTCACACTTGCAAGCGCTTTGATTCTGTGTGTTACCCTTCCTTCTTCCACGTTCCAGACAAGTATCTCTCTATCGTCGCCGCCACTGGCCAGTGTCTTTCCATCGTCTGAAATTGCCAGCGCATTCACCGAAAGTTTGTGCCCAAAGAGAGAGTACTTGAGTTCCAGCTGTGCACTCCAGACGTTCACAATGCCGTCCATTCCATAGGTGACTATGGTGTCATCGTCTGATGAGACCAGAAGGACAAAGTTGTTGTGCGCGTTCACAGATTTTACCGTCTCTCCGTTTTCAACGTTCAGGATCACGGCTTTGTAGTCGTCTGTTACGAAAACAACCATGTCGTTGCCGAGGAAATCAACATCATTCACTGTTATGACATGGTCTTTTTGAAGAACGAGTTTTCCATTCGAAGCATCCCATACCTTCACCGAGTTTCCTCCACACGTGGCTATGAGTTTGCCATTTTCAGAGAAGACAATCTTCTTTATCCCTTCTGGATGGGCTTTGAGAGGAATAGAAAGAGATGGATTCGAAAGATCTCTGATCACAGCAAGTCCATTAGCTAAACCAACCACATACCTGCTGCCACTTGCAGCAATTTGGACGACAGAAGGTCCAAATCTTTGGTTAGATATCTCCTTTCCGTCTGGGAAAGACCATATCTTCACTGTTCCATCGAAGGAGGCGCTGAGGATCTTCCCGTCCGAAACAGTAACAGAAGAAACCCCCTTCATATGACCTTTGAGCAAAGAAATCTCTCCCGTTTCGATGTTTGTAACGCCGACCGTTTTATCGTCAGATGCGCTCACAATGAAACCATCACTGTACACGACACTGTTTACCCTATTTTCATGGACTTTAAATGCCATGTAATAGAATCCATCTTTGTAGACAACGATTTCTCCATTTCCCGTTCCAAGTATGAGATAACCATTTTTAAACGTCATGGCGGAGACTTCACTGAACCCAAGGATCTTCTCCAGGTGGAAAGTCTGTGGAAAGAGAAGCACCGTTGCAAGAACCAGGATACCGAATACCAGTTTTTTCATCGTAAATCAACCTCCCGAATTGAATCTCAAAGCCCCAGCAGATGCTGGGGCTTCTTGTGGCATTTTATCACTTCCTTCATTCCCTGTACAGAACGTAGGCAGAGAGTGGTTCCAGTTCGATCGTTCCTTCTACAACCTCGATCACTTCTGTACCCGCTTTTTGTCCATTCACAACGAGGTTCCACTTTCCTTCCGGAAGTTTGTATGTTTCTTTTTCTAGATTTCCGTTGTAAATCACCACTATGTCTTTCCACGGATCTCCACCTGCGTGATCTTTGAGCATGAACGCAACGATCCTTCTTCCACCAGGCAGAAACTCCAGGTGCTTTTTAATCTCCTCTGCAGTTTTTAGTCTGAATGCAGGATGTTCCTTTCTGAGTTTTATGAGCCCTTTGTAATAATTGAACACATCTATGAACTGAAGCTTTCTTTCGTAGTCGAATCCGTTTATCGAGATGGGAGCGTTGTAGGAGTTGTCGTTGAAGTTCTTCGTCCTGCAGAAATCCTGCCCTCCGTGGAGGAAGGCAACCCCTTGAGAAGTGAGTATTATTGCCCCAGAAAGCTTTTGAGCGTTCTTCAACTCTTCTTCGGTCCATTTTTTCTTTTTGTCTGCTTTTGCGGCAAGGTAGTTTTTATCCCACAAGGTGTGGTTGTCATGACAAGCAACGTAGTTGATGGTCTCTTCGGGGTCTGAAGCAAAACTCTTTATGAGTTTTCCATCGTAGTTGATGCTTCCCACAACACCTCTTTTGATCTTGGTCTCTTTTCCATATCCACCCATCGCAAATCCTTTGACGCTTGGATTGAACACAGAACCTCTTATTGCATCTCTGAACTCATCGTTGAAGGCGGCTACGTGTGTGCCGGTAACATCGTTCTTTCCAAACCTTATGGGAGCACCCCAGCCGCCCCAGGGTTCACCGTAGATGATGATCGTTGGATCGATCTTGTGGAGGGCTTTCTCCAATTCCAACATGGTCTTTTTGTCTATAAGACCCATCTGATCGAATCTGAAACCGTCTATGTGGTACTCTTTTACCCAGTATGTCACAGTATCCACGATGAATTTTCTCATCATGGGTCTTTCACTTGCGATGACGTTTCCTACTCCGCTTTCGTTCAGATATGCTCCTGTCTTGTCGATCCTGTAGAAGTAGTAGGGTACCGTCTGATCGAAGGCAGAGAGTTCTCCAATACCGTAAGTGTGAGGAAACACCATGTCCATAATCACGCCTATACCGTTTCTGTGCAGGGCTTTCACCATCTCTTTGACTTCTCTGATTCTCGTGTATGGATTCTTTGGATCCGTTGAGTATCTCCCTTCAGGTACCATGAAAAGGTAAGGATCGTAGCCCCAGTTGTAGTACTTTTCGAAGTCTTTGTCCAGTTCATCCCCCGTGTAGAAATCGAAGAAAGGCAGTATGTGAACGTGCGTAACACCAAGTTCCACAAGGTGTGAAAGGCCCGTTGTCACTCCACCAGGCCCTTTAGTGTTCCCCTCTGTGAGTCCAAGGTAAAGTCCTCTGTTTTTCACTCCGGAGTTTTCAAGACCGGTTATGTCTGCTATGTGAATCTCGTAGATTATAGCGTCTTCATATCCTCCGATCTGTGGCCCTTTGTCGCTTTCCCAGTCTTCTGGATTCGTTTTAGAGAGATCCACCACGGCGCTCTTTTTGCCGTTTGCGTAAACTGCTTTGGAATAAGGATCGACCGTTGTTCTCACCTTTCCATAACTTTCCAGTTGGTAAAGATAGAAAACTCCATCCAGATTTCCTTCCACCACCGCTTCCCACACGCCGTTTCCTCTGTAGTCCATATCCACTTCTTTGAACGGTTCTGCGTCATCTCCGTTTCTGAAAAGAAGCACCTTCGCCCACTTTGCAACGGGAGACCATACTCTGAAGATCGTTCTCTCAGGAGAGTAAATGGCTCCAAGTTCACCGTCGTAATAGTAATCGTCCAGGATCTCCATCATGATGACCCTTGCAGGTTTGTATCCTTCCACGATCAGCTCCACATCTTTTCTGAGATCTTCTTCCCTCAAAGGCTCAGAGAGAACGACCCTCACGTAGTTTGTCACATCCACATCCGTAGGATCTGCCTTTTCCACCCTGGAGATGGGAATCTCTTTTCCGTCTACTGTAACTTTGAAAAGATCTTTCTTTTTGGTATCAAGCGGGTTTGTTAAAAATGCCTCTATCACTTTGTTCGATCTTGCCTGTGCAAAGAAGATTCGAGGAGATGTGTCTGGTTTTTCGTAGAATATCTCCTCCACTCCTTGAAGGATCCACACTTCTGCTTTTCCGTCTTTTATCTCTATGAATCTGTCTTTTGCAACGTCTTTTGCCTGCCACTCGTTGAGTCTCACGATGATCCCCACCTTTGTAAGATCAAGAGGCAGTTTCACTATAGCAACTTTACCAAAGTCGTCTTCATCTGTAAACTGGTAGGCTTTCCCTTCCTGGGAGACGGGTTCTACAGGCCATATCCAGAGGTTCCATCCGTCGTACTTTCCATCGTACCGGTGGTAGTGAACTATTATGGTGGTTTCGGAAAAGATCAGTGCAGCAAAAAGAAGAACAAGCAGGATCCAGAGTCTGACCTTCATGAAAAGATCACCTCACCTTCAGAAATTGACTTCACCGTAGAAGTTCATATAGATGTTCTTGTAGGCATCGTATATAACACTGAGCCTTGCCTTTGCCGTGTCGTTTCTGAGTTCTCCAAAGACAGAAATCCAGTCAGGATCAGTTTCAAAATTGTTGTAATCACCATATCTGTAGGAAAGACCAAGAACATAAGTATCATCGAACACGTATCCTGCACTCACGGTGTAGGTGTTGTTGTTCATGTTGTAATCTCCATAAAGTTCCAGATTGAAGATATCCAGACTGGCCTTCAGAAGGCCTTTATCGTCGGTGGAGGTTTTCTCGTAATAGAGGTAGTTCAGATCGTAGGCATCGGCATCGATTGAAAGATTCACGAAATAAAGAACAGGCTTGTCGAAAATCGTTCCTGTCCAGATGGTCGTCGTGGCACCGAGAAGATCAAAGGAGAAGAAGCCCAAAAGATTCACCTTTTCCACTCCAAGAAGGTAGTTGATACCAAAATACGCACCGAAGTTTTCTCCTGAAACACCAAGGAGAAATCTTTCTTTTTTGGCATCGGTGTCGAATCCTACATCAGCTATGATCTCGTACGAAAGAACGGAAATTCCCAGACCAAAACCGGTTTTGTGGAACCATCCTTCGTAAGGTGTTTCTTCACCCAGAATGGGTGCGTTGTAGTGACCAAAGACCTTGAAACCATCGCTTTCCACATCTATCTTTGCACTTTCAAGCAAAGATCCACCAGGGTTGAAACTGAGAGTTGCCTTCAAAAGATCGGTTCGCACTCCAAGAGTGAGATTATGAGAGCCTACGAGAGGATTCAAAAACGTATCCGTTGCATACTGATAAGTCAAGTAAATGGAGTATTTTCCAAAGAACGGTGTTTCACCGCTTGTTTTCTCCTCAAGTGGTTCTATCACCAGTTCTCCATCTTTCTCCACGAGCCTGAAGGCACCATTTTTTCCTCCAAAACCATCGGGCACATAGGAAGGAGCGTAAGGATCTTCCTGCCAGACCTGGCTTCCTGCTATCGTGAAGACATATTTGTATTGGTAGGTTCCTGGTGTCAATTTGATCCTTGCTACCCACAGATCTCCCTTTCTTTCCATTGGGTTTGCCGTTGTACTCCAGTTGTTGAAGCTTCCAGCAACATAAGCTTCAGAAGCTTCTGGTTTCTTAACGGCAAAAACGACGTATCCACCTTCCACAGTGAGACCCTCTTTGAGAGTGCTTTCCTGAACAACAGGTTCTTTTTCTTCAGCGATGCTCTTTTCCTTTTCAACAGGAGATTTCACCTTCAGTTCCCCGTTCTCTTCATAGACTTCGAAAACTCCATTTTTTCCTCCAAATCCATCGTCAACGAACGCGAACGCATTTGGATCTGTGACCCATTTTTCTCCGTTGACAACAAACTTGTATTCGTAGATACCAGGACCAAGTTCCAGAACTCCCTCCCACCAGCCGTCCTCTATTGGGTACATTTCTATCTCCTCTGCGTTCCAGTTGTTGAAATTTCCGGCTATGGTTACAAACTCAGCATCGGGGTTGTAGTATCTGATAACCACAACGCCATCTTCAACAAATATGGTGTCTTCCCTTTCTGGATTGGGTTCGTATTCTTTTTCCTCTCCTTTCTTCTGAGGGCCAACGATAAAGAGTTCTCCGTCTTTTTCTACGAGGGTGAATATTCCGTTGTAGCCCCCAAATCCATCGTCCACGTATCCTGGAGCGCGTGGATCTTCCTTCCACATGGTGCCATCTATCACGTACTTGTACTGGTACGTTCCAGGTTCAAGTTCAAGCTCTACTCTCCAGAGTCCGGATTCAACTTCTTCCATTGGAAGGGCCGTTGGACTCCAGTTGTTAAAAGTTCCGGCAAGATAAACCACTTTTGCACCTTCCCACTCGAAGGTGAAAACCACCTTGCCGTTTTCGACGAAGACATCAGAGAACGCGAAGATACTCATCAGCAAAACAGCAAAAAGCAGGATCTTTTTCATGCCCCAAGCACCTCCTTACCACCATGTTGAAAATTCAAGGGTAACCTTTTTCTGAAACGTCGTTTTGCTTGAAAAATCTCCATCACCGAGGGCGATTTTGAACTCAGAATTTCCCTGGGACACCTTCAACTCGTAATAGGCTGTGTACGCCTCTGTGTAGAGCGTGTTCAAGTACTGCCATTTGGCGAAGAAATTTATGCTCCCAAAGGATCTGGAAAGTTCTGCGTAGAAAACCTCTCCCATGGCCGTTGTGGAATCGTGAGCGGGCTTTCCAAACCTGTAGGAGACCTTTCCATTGAAGCCTATAAAAGTGAAGTTCTTTCCAACTTCCATTCCAAAATCGTCCCAGTTGAGAATATCGGAGTCAAACTTCGTTCCTTCTTTCCAGACTTTGAACCAGAGGTCGTTTGCTGAGTACTCAAAACCGTACTTTGGGGTTTTTGACTTGAACCTGTAATCCATCCAGAGTTTGAAATCTCCCAGTGTTGTCCAGAGGTTTGCGAGTATCTCCCCTTTCAGGCTATTGTCGTTCACGAAGTCACAGTAATCCAGACGTGTTTCGGATCCAACGCCAGTTATCTTCGCACCGTGTCTCCAGTCAACGGAAGAGATTCCCATCATGTAGAAGAAATTCTCTGCGCCCACTTTTTCCTCGTAACTCACGCCGATTTCTCCAAAGTATCTCAGGTTGGGCTCCCAGTTGAAATCAAAGTAAAGGTCGTTGACCGTGGAATGTTTTCCTGCCATCATGCTGAAAGAAATATCAGAAAAACCACCACGGTACTGAAGGTACTGAACATCGCCTGCGATCACGCCCCTGAATCCAAAGGATGTGACCTCAACACCGTTTCTCTGCTCTCCATCGTCGTCAAAGGTGTATATTCCCATCCAGTCTCCTGTAGAACCAAACAACCTGTTGTAATATGCCTTCAGGTCTATCAGATCTGTATCGAGGTTTATGTATCCGGAGTCGAGTTTCAGGTCTTTCGTTGTGAACTCACCGGAGAGGTTGTTCCCCGAAAGATAGAGTTCTGTGTAGCTCGACCCGGTTTGATTTTCCAGACCGTAGGAATAGCCAACCTTCATGGATCCTGACGGGGAGAACGAAAACGCATAACTCAAAATCAACACGCTGAAGATGAATATCCAGAGTTTTTTCATCTTTCTCACCTCACTCTACACGTGCTTGAAGCGTGCTTGTCCTTGGATCGTACTCTATGACGAGCGTTCCATCTTTGTCGGCGGTGAAGGTTGCGTCCATACCGTATCCAGCGTTGTAACTTGTCCCATCGAACTGTTCTTCGTACGGCTTCCAGTCCTCGCTTCTTGCGATTTTGTATTTTACCGTTTCACTAGCAGAGATGGTGTATCCCGTGTTCAGTATGAACTTTCCATCTTGAAGGGTCATCTCTTCAGGTGCCCAGTTGTTGAAATCTCCAGCACAGTACCAGGGAGGTGTTTCTTTTTCTGAGTCTCCCACTCCTTTTGCCGTGTTGTTTTCCATCAAGTTCGGTGTTGCGTACACTGTAACGCTATCTCCTACAAGTTGCTTCCACAATGGAATCCCAGAAGAGGTCTTCACCACCTCTCCATTTTCGACGACCACGACCTGATACCATGCGATGTCATTTTCAAAGTTCAAAACGGAGGAAGAAAGCTCCAGGGTGTAAAAATCACCCTGAAGCGTCATTTTGTACTCTGGATTCGGTACTCCGTTTGAAAAGTCCCCAACGACGTAAACCCCATCTGGAAGCTTTATATTGAGCAAAGTCATGCAACCAGAAAGAAACACAACTAGCAAAAGAGCAGAAATTATCTTTTTCAAGATACTCACCTCCTCAATTTACAGAAAGAAAGTACAAGCTTGTGAACGTGTCAGAATCACCCCATTCATTAGCGTTATCACCAACAGTACTATCATCAGGAATACTATCCACAGCTGAAGAATTGTCGCCTCCTGCCACCCAGACAATCAAAGCTATATCCTGCTTTCCACCAATTTTTTCCCAGGGAATAGCGATCTCCATCGTTTGAAGACCATTCGTTGTGTCTCCTGTATGAGCAAATATTCCTGAAATATCGGTTATCGTCTTGTAATCCCAGCTAGAACCATCAAACGTACAGAAATTGTTACTGCCTAAACCAGATCCTCCGTCCCACCAGAAGTAGATCTCATAATCCACAGCATATCCAGCATCGAAGTTTATCTTTCTTCCCCATGCATCATTGTCTCCAGTATAATAACCGCCTGGTTTTGTGTCGATACCTATTCCATAAGCAGCACCCCAAGATTCTGAGTTTCGAGTATCAAATCCTATATAGAGATATGTTGCATCGTAAGTTACATAAAGCTGGTACAGGTCTGCACCGTTTCCTCCACCAGGATTTGTACTCGTTGCAACGGGAGTTCCAAGATCACTCAGATCTCCATCTACAACGATTGTAGTTGAAGGTTCTGGGGTGGTGGGTTCTTCTGGAGTGGGTTCTGTCTGATTTGCCTCTTCTGTCACATTGCCCTGGCTGTCACACACAACGAAGTTCACAACGGATGCTGGCTGTGGAAGACCACCATCCGATGTTGCATCGTGATCAGGATGATTAGGATAGAAGTCTCCAATCCACTGGTTTCCTCCGCCTGTTCCACCACTGATGGCAAAGGCGGCCTTTACCTGATCAACCTGTTCGGTGATGGGAATTGAAAGCTCAACTATTGTAGAACCTGTTCCAAACTGCGCACTCACCTGATCTGTTATCTCTGTCAGCGTGCCGTCTTGCGCTACTCTCCAGACTTTGTAACTGTTATCCTGGGCTACTTCGACTATGATGTCTATGTCTCCATATTCATTCTTGAACTCTCTTGTTGCATTGTTTAAACCCGTGTAAGAAACTGTCTGAGATCCACTCACACCAACAAGGTCGACCAAAGCCAGAAACACGTTTTGATTGCCGTCACCACCAAGAACATATTCGCCAGAAATGTAGACATTTTCTCCATCGAACAAAAGCCCTGCCTTCAAAAGTTCGTTGTCCGAGCCCCACTTTGAATCGTCAGCGGCATCGGATTTTACTTTGTCTCCCCAGTCATTCAAATCCCCATCCACAGAAACCATCCCTTTAACCACCGGCGGTGTCCTCAGACATCCATAGAGCACAAAGGAAACAACCAGCAAAACCAAAAGTAACTTCTTCATTTTCGCACCTCCTCACTCTTTGATGAATATGTATGCCTTCATTGGAGAAACCGTGAATGTTTCTCCGGCTGAGAAAGATCTTTTATTTTCATTCCAAGTGAAACTCTTAAAATCCACCTCAAGGATCATGACCATATCCTTTTCGAAAGTGAAAGTATTTTGCCATGTTGGATCAGGATTCAAAACCACAAGTAATTCTTCATCACTGGAAATCCGATAGAAAGCTATTAGGTTTTTCCAGTCTCTGAAGATTTTCTGATCTCCATTCAAAATGGCGTTGTGCTTTTTTCTGAAATTCAACATGAATTTGAAGAAATTCAAAAGGCTTTGTGAATCTTTTTCCTGTTCTTCAACAGAAAAACCATCAAATGGATCATCGTATATGCATCCGTCAACGTTTGCGTCTCCAAATGTTACATTTTCCTTTTGATACACCTCTTTGGTCCAGAAAGTTTGCCCTTCTCCACTTCCACTTGAATACCATTGCATGGGTTCTCTTAATGGCTCATCGTAGACGGGACCGTACCACTTGAACCCCCTTGTTCCTATCTCTCCTCCGTAGTAAATCACAGGAGGACCTTTTACTGTGAAAATTAGGAAATACCACAGGGCTACGCGCTTTTTTACAGATTCGTAATAGGATGTATCAAACATGTTATATACATCCTGGACGTGTGAGAAGAACCGATTTAAATCGTGGTTTTCTAGAAAAGGGAATGAATTTTCAACCCAGTTGTTTTCCAAAAGCCCATCGATTCCTTCGATGTTGCTTCTTATACCATACATAAGAGCAAAGTTAAAAACAGGGATGGGATAGATCGAAAGGTCGTATGTGCTCCCACTAAGTACTTCACCCACAATTACGGCATCGGACTTTCTAGAAAGAACGTAATCTTTGAACCAATAGAAATAGTTTGCCGATGACTCAATTCCGTCGTCCCAAGACCATCCATATATGTGCTTCGCGGCATCTATTCTGAAACCGTCTACTCCTTTTCCTAACCAAAAATCAACTATATTTTTCACTTCTTCTCTCACTTTTGGATTATCGTGGTTCAAATCTGGCATCGTATGACCAAACAACCCAAAATACCATACCTTTTGCCCTCTTGAATTCACCTTCCAGTGCCAATGATCCTGGCCGGAGTGGTCTTCAAGGCTCATGATGTAGTAGTTCCAGTACGATGAGCTCGTTGTATTCTCTACGGCGTCTTTGAACCAGGGATGTTGATCGGAGGTGTGATTGATTACAAGGTCCATAATAACTTTGATGCCGTTTCTATGAAGTTCTTGAACCATATTTTCAAAGTCTTCCATTGTTCCATAATCATCTTCTACATCGTAGTAATCAACAACGTCGTAACCATGATATGAGACAGACTCATTGAAAGGCATGAACCAGACAGCATCTATTCCCAGTCCTTTAAGGTAATCGATCTTTTGCGTTACTCCTTCGAAATCCCCTATGCCGTCACCATCGCTGTCATAGAAAGACCTTATGAATATTTCATAAATTACTGGATATTTAGGATTAGAAGAGTTGGAAAAGAAGAAAATCAATGGCTGGGATTGTTGTTCAATTGTTCGAGTACAGGAGGAAACGAAGATGAAGAGAATTAAGCACACTATAAGAAGGAATTTTTTCATAAATGTTCCTCCTTTTTGGCAAAACATTACAGCATCAATAAATTAACACCTCCTCGACTGTTTATATTAACCCTGAATTCACATCATGTCAAGAGAGTTAACAAAATTCTGGGTATTATGATCAAAAACTCGATATATTGACAATTTCACGAGGTAGTTTTTATTAATCGTGGATTGACACAAATTGACACAATAAAAAATTGGTGTTAAAATCCTGGGTGGAACGTTGTACGAATTTCGTGATAGTGAAACTTTTATTAACAAAAGGAGGTGTCCACAGTGAAAAGGGTTCTTGTTTTGATGCTGGTTTTGGTGTCTGCCTTGATGTTAGCGCAGGTTAAACTCACCATCTGGTGTTCCGAAAAGCAAGTTGACATCCTTCAGAAACTCGGAGAAGAGTTCAAAGCAAAATATGGGGTACCTGTCGAAGTTCAATACGTTGATTTTGGTAGCATCAAGTCCAAGTTCCTGACCGCCGCTCCACAGGGACAGGGTGCAGATATCATCGTCGGTGCACACGACTGGGTTGGAGAACTTGCTGTCAACGGTTTGATAGAACCCATTCCGAATTTCGCTGATCTGAAAAACTTCTATGAAACGGCTCTAGATGCCTTTTCCTACGGCGGAAAACTCTACGGTGTTCCGTACGCAATGGAAGCGGTTGCTCTCATTTACAACAAAGATTACGTTGCTGAACCACCGAAAACCATGGAGGAACTCATCAATCTTGCAAAACAGATCGATGAAGAATACGGCGGAGAAGTCAGAGGCTTCATCTACGATGTTGCAAACTTCTATTTCTCTGCACCATTCATTCTTGGATACGGTGGATACGTATTCAAACAGACAGATGAAGGCTTGGATGTAACAGACATCGGTCTTGCAAATGAAGGAGCTGTAAAAGGTGCCAAACTCATAAAGAGAATGATAGACGAAGGAATTCTCACACCAGGCGATAATTACGGAACAATGGACTCCATGTTTAAAGAGGGTCTTGCTGCCATGATCATCAACGGTCCGTGGGCTATAAAGTCTTATAAAGACGCCGGTATCAACTACGAAGTTGCACCCATACCAGAACTCGAACCGGGCGTTCCCACAAAACCATTCGTCGGTGTTCAGGGATTCATGATCAACGCAAAATCTCCGAACAAACTGATTGCAATCGAATTTCTCACGAACTTCATCGCTAAAAAAGACACCATGTACAAACTTTACCTTGCAGATCCAAGACTTCCCGCAAGAAAAGACGTCCTTGAGCTTGTAAAAGACAATCCTGATGTTGTTGCATTCACACAGAGTGCTTCCATGGGAGTGCCGATGCCCAACGTTCCAGAGATGGCTCCTGTTTGGTCTGCCATGGGAGATGCTCTGAGCATCATAATAAACGACCAGGCTTCCGTTGAAGATGCATTGAAAGAAGCTGTTGAAAAGATCAGAACACAGATCGAAAAATAAATCAACCCACAAGTAATATAGAGAGAGGGGGTATTCCCCCTCTTTTAAAAATCTAGGGAGGTCTGAGCGCTGTGAGAGGCATTCTAAAAGTCTTTTTGATAATGCTTCTTGCACTCTTCAATGCTGGAATAGCCTGGGCCGGCGTTTTTCTTTTTCAAAACGCTTATTATGAGCTGGGAATTGTGCTTTTAACTCTTCTTGTTCTCATAGATTTCTTCGTATTCAACCCCAGAGCCTATCCCTACAGATACACCATTCCAGCCCTCATCTTGCTTTTCGTACTCGTGTTGTATCCAATATACTTCACCGTGAAGATCGCGTTTACAAACTACGGAACAGGACACTTGATGACACGGCAGGAAGCGATAGAGAGGATTCTATTCGACCCGAATTTCACTTATGTACCAGAAGATGTAAACCCTGTTGCTTACAGGGTTTTCAGCGTTTACGAAGGATTGAAACCAACGGAAGATTTTTTGATCTTGTTTGAAGTTGATGGAAAAGT
Source organism: Thermotoga sp. SG1 (assembly GCF_002865985.1). Lineage (NCBI taxonomy): Bacteria > Thermotogati > Thermotogota > Thermotogae > Thermotogales > Thermotogaceae > Thermotoga > Thermotoga sp. SG1. Next base: position 101,043 of record NZ_LNDD01000002.1, on the reverse strand, counting down.
GTACCTTGCTAAAAAACCTGTTGTAACTAAAAAGAGCGGGAAGGAGGTTCTTTTAAGAGAATCTTCTCTTTTTCCGATAAAAGAAGGAACTGCTCAGCTGGATAGCGCTGCGTACGAATTTGTTCCATGGCCTTTTTCTTCACTGGAGGATGTGGACGCGATCACCTCAAATGGGAAGGTTTACAAACCACTCTATTCTCCCGATGATCCTTCCTTAAAGAAAAACGAGCCGTTTTTCAAGGTGAACATCGCTCAAAAGTACCTAAACAGAGCAGAATTTTGGTACAACGATCAGATGCTAATGCTGAGGATAAGCGAAAGCGGAGAATGGTATTTCTATCCGGTGAAAAGACTCTATTCGCTTTCTTTGGAAGAATCTTTTGAAAACGGAAAGATTGTCACAAAACTGGTGGTGAAAAACAACCTCACAGGGAGAAAACTGATTGAAAAAGACGGTGCTTTCTATGATTACGACAAGAATGGAAAAGAAATCTTCGTTGCCGGATACATGGATTACATTGGTTTCAAGAATTTCTCAAGGATATTCACCGATCCGAAGATTTCCGGGCCGTTTTTCAAAGTGTTCACCTGGACATTTACATGGGCTGCCCTGAGCGTTCTTTTTACGTTTGCAATTGGTCTTTCCCTGGCATTGGTTTTGAACGACAGGACCCTTCGTGGAAGAAACATTTACAGAACATTGCTCATAATTCCATGGGCAGTTCCAGCGTTCATCTCCGTTTTGGTCTGGAGAAATGGTATGTTCAACGAGACTTACGGAATACTGAACAGGTTTGTTTTGCCGCTTCTTGGTTTAGAAGCTGTAAAATGGTTCAATGACCCATTCTGGGCAAAAGTTGCGGTTCTCACCGTTAACACGTGGCTTGGTTTTCCTTACATGATGGCTGTTTCTCTCGGAGCACTGCAGAGTATACCAGAAGAGTTGTATGAAGCAGCAGCAATCGATGGTGCCGGAAAATGGAGAAGGTTCTGGACTATCACCTTCCCTCTTTTGATGACAACAGTGGCACCTCTGCTTGTTGGAAGTTTTGCCTTCAACTTCAATAACTTTGTGAACATATACCTTCTCACCGGTGGTGGTCCTGCAATGGCGGGTGCCACAACACCTGTTGGACACACGGATATTCTCATCTCTTACGTCTACAAACTGGCGTTCGAAGGTGGAAGAGGCCAGGACTTTGGATTCGCAAGTGCCATATCTATAATAATATTCTTTTTAGTCGGTGGAATTAGTTTTGTAAACTTCAAACTCTCTGGGGCATTCGAAGAGGTGAGTGAATGATGGTGAGAAAAAGCAGGCTATTGACACACATTCTTTTGATCGTTCTGGTAATAGTTGTTCTCTTCCCGATAGTCTGGGTGGTGTCCACCTCTTTCAGAAGGGATGAAGCAGCCTTTTCTCCAAAACTCTTTTCTTCCCGTCTTACACTGCAACACTACAAAGACCTTGTGGCACCGGAGAAGAACCTTCCTGTTCTGATCCAGGAGATGCAGAGTCTTGTCTCACGTGTTGAACCATTCAAAGATGTGACAAGAGAAAAAGCAGAAAAACTCATCGAAGATCGCATCAGCAGGTTCGATGGATATCTGAATGAAACTAATAAACTTTTGGAGGATTCTTACAGAAGATACACAAAGATAAAAGAAACCCTCTCAGAAAGAGTAGAAGAAGTGAAAGCTTATACAGAAGGGGTCTTGAGAAAGATAGAAAGCACCGTACAGAAAGAACTAGAAAAAACACCCGTTCCCAATCCTAATGAACTTGCGATCTCTTTGCACGAGAAACTGGCAGGAAAAAGTTTGAAAAGTTCGGAATTTTCCGCTTTGAAAGATGACCTCGAGAGACTGGTTGGCTATCCCGTGAATACACAGGATGATTTTGTAAATGCCTTTTCCGACCTGGAGTTGATCTATCGAAAGGAGATCGGATCAGTAAGGGAAAATATCGAAAAACTTCGCAAAGATATATCAGCAACGCAGGAAAAAATCTCTGAACTTGAAAAACAAAGAACTATCGTCGAAGAAGAAATCCTGGACAAACAGAAAATTCTCAATGTTTTGAAACCAGACATTGACTTTGCCGTCGAGATACTGTCTGATCTTACAGAAATGCTTCGAAACGTTAGTAGAAGCGAAATAAAAAGCACTTTCACTCCTGATGATAGCTCTGTGAAAGACTCTATTGAGAAAGCGATTTTTGAACTGTCTATTTTGCACGAAAAGATATCCACCTTTTCTGACATGGAAGATCTTGCCAGCAAGGTATCAAAAATGAAAGACTCATTTTTGGAGATGAAGGAACTTCTCCTTCAGGATGGAAACATAACAAAAAAATCTCTTTACAAAGACTTCGTCCAGTCATTTGAGGAAGTAATGCCAACCGTAGATGGTGTTTTGAAACAATTGAGTGAAAATGTTGATGTGTTCACTCAAAAAACAAGGGAATTAAAAGCTCTTCAGAACGAACTATCTTTCCTGAATGCCAAACTGGAAGGTTTGAAAAAGAGCCTGGCCACACTCGAAAACACTGTTTCTCAGAAGGAAAGCAACCTGTCTCTAGCAAACAAGTACGTGGATTTCAAGGTGTTCCTCCATGAGATAGAAGATAAAAAGAGAGTCGTTGAAGGAATCAAATCTTTCAACAACGCAGATCAGATAAAGCTTCTATCCCTGTACAGATCTTGCAAAGATTTCGTCAGCCTTTACATTTCCAAATACGGAAATGACAACTTCATTCAAGCGGTAAGAAAAATGGTATCGGAACTTTCCTGGATAGAGGATTACAGAGAATTCAGCAGAAGAGTGGAAACTGGCTACAAAAACGCTTTGAACATCCTTGAAAATACCAGGAGAGTGCTTTACGATTTCAAAAAAAGCTATTCAAACCTTCTCGATCTTTCGTACAGAGGAGTTTTCGTCTCGTCTGAACATCTTCAGATGCTCTACGATATGGTGAAAATGAACTTCGTCCAGGAAGTTCTCACCAACACCGCCGTTGCTTCGAGAAAAGCCGGATCCCTTATGGACATCGTGCCTTTGAAGGAGCTCAAGGGAGATTTCAAGAAGATAGATGGGAACCTTTACAGGATGGCACAAATCTGGGAGCAGAAGACAAGACATTACTTCCTCAGATGGGTTGCAAATTCTGTCGTCGTTGCAGGACTTGTTTCCATAATTACAACAACTGTCTGTGCGCTCGCAGCGTATCCGTTCAGTAGAATGAGGTTCTGGGGAAGACAGTACGGAATCATGGCACTCCTTTTGATACAAATGTTTCCGGCCATCATGTACATGGTCGCTATATACGGACTTCTGAAACTCATCGGGCAGTTCTTACCGTTTTTGGGACTCGATTCCCTGGGCGGTTTGATATTCGCTTACCTTGGTAACATAGCGTACAACATGTATCTCATAAAAGGTTTCTACGATACGATACCCTCATCTCTGGAAGAAGCCGCCATGATAGACGGTGCTACGCGTTTTCAGACGTTCTACAAGATAGTCGTTCCACTAGCACTTCCCATTCTCTCTGTTGTTGTGATATTGACATTCATAGGAACATTCAACGAATTCGTCCTTGCCAGAATCATCCTCCAGGACGTGAAGAACTACACCTATGCCCTTGGTCTCTGGACGTTCTCAACTGGAGCGTATGAAACAGAGTGGGGACTCTTTACAGCAGCTGCTCTTCTTGGTATGACACCCATGGTAATCCTGTTCCTGTCACTTCAGAAGTACATAGTCGGTGGTCTAACGAAAGGATCGGTGAAAGGATGATGTACCCCATACCGAGCTGGGTATATGACAGTATTGTGTACCAGATATTCCCGGACAGGTTTTTCATCGGCAAAGGAAGGACCGTCGAAGACAAAAAAGATCTTTATCTGAAACGAGGGGGAACCATCGAAAGATGGGGAGTTCCCCCTCGAAAACTTCCCAACGCTCAGCACGTGAAGATCTTCTACGGAGGAGATCTGTGGGGAATAGCAGAGAAGATCGATTACTTAGAAGAACTCGGAGTTAACGCAATTTACCTCACTCCCATCTTTCTTTCCGACACGAACCACAAATACGATACGATAGATTATTTCAAGATCGATCCACAGTTCGGAGGAAAACGAGCCTTTGTACACCTTCTGAAAGTTCTTCACAGCAGGAACATCAAACTCATTCTGGATGGTGTGTTCAACCACGTTGGAAGTCAGCATCCCTGGTTCAAAAAGGCAAGGAAGAAAGATCCTGAATACGTGAACCGTTTCTTTCTTTACAGAGACAAGCACAGATCGTGGTTCAACGTGGGAAGTTTGCCCGAACTGAACGTGGAAGTTGAAGAGGTGAAAGAGTACATACTGAAGGTCGTTCAACACTACCTGGAAATGGGTGTGGACGGCTGGAGGCTTGACTGTGGTCACGACCTTGGACCCCTGGTCAACCTATGGATCAACATGAAAGTAAAGGAGTTCTCTTCGGAAAAGTACCTTGTCAGTGAGATATGGACTTACCCTGCAGGATGGGAAATGGTCGATGGATTGATGAACTACAATTTCAGAAGCCTTGTTTTGAGCTATGTGAACGGAGAAACAGATTCCATAGGGACAGAACTCGAAAGGGCCTACAGAGAAACAAAGAACATCTTCGGGTGTTGGAACATGCTAGACAGCCACGATACTCCAAGGCTTGCAACGACGGTCCCAGACAAAGATCTCAGAAAACTCGCTATAGTGCTTCAGTTCACATACCCGGGTGTTCCGCTCGTCTATTACGGAACAGAGATAGGTCTCACAGGAGGAGAAGATCCGGAGTGTCGAGCCACCATGGAATGGAACAGGGAAAAGTGGGATATGGAGTTGTTTGAGTTCTACAAGAAGATGATCAGGTTCAGGAGAACCGATCCTGGCTTGAGATTTGGCGAGTTCATACTTTTGAAAGAAAAACCCCTTGCTTTCATGAGAAAAGCACCACACCCTCTTCAAAACACGATCGTTGTGGTAAACCCTGAAGAGGAAAAAAACGTTGTTCTCTCCCTTCCGGATGGAAAGATCATGAACGCAACTCCTCTTTTCGACATCTTCACCGGTGAGAAGTTCCATGTGGATGGAGGAGTCGTGAAGGTGCCCCTTGGAAGAAGATCGTTCAGGATCTTAAAGCCGATCGACCTCAGAGTTGGAAGGTACAGATTGTACAAGAGAGTGTGAAAAAAATTCTGGTCCTTAACAGCCGGCAAAAGCCGGCTTTTGTTTTTTCTTGACGAAGTACATAAATTTTCTAAAAAATCCTGTACAAGTTGTATAGTGTAATTAGAAGATAAAAGAATGGGGAGGTATTGGTATGCCATCTGTGAAGATCGGTATCATCGGAGCAGGAAGCGCTGTTTTCTCATTGAGGCTCGTGAGCGACCTTTGCAAAACCCCTGGTCTTTCTGGTAGCACCGTCACCCTCATGGACATCGACGAGGAAAGGCTTGATGCGGTTCTGACCATAGCGAAAAAGTACGTCGAGGAAGTGGGAGCCGACCTGAAGTTTGAAAAGACAACAAACGTAGACGAAGCCATCGCTGATGCGGACTTTGTGATAAACACAGCGATGGTGGGTGGCCACACTTATCTTGAAAAGGTCAGAAAGATCAGCGAAAAGTACGGATACTACAGAGGAATAGACGCACAGGAGTTCAACATGGTCTCCGACTACTACACGTTCTCAAACTACAACCAGCTCAAGTACTTCGTGGATATCGCAAGAAAAATAGAGAAACTCTCCCCAAAAGCGTGGTATCTGCAGGCGGCAAATCCTGTCTTTGAAGGGACAACCCTTGTGACAAGAACGGTTCCCATAAAGGCCGTCGGATTCTGTCATGGTCACTACGGTGTGATGGAGATCATGGAGAAACTGGGTCTGGAAGAAGACAAAGTAGATTGGCAAGTTGCCGGTGTGAACCATGGAATATGGTTGAACAGGTTCAGATACAACGGTGAGGATGCCTATCCTCTCCTTGACAGATGGATCGAAGAAAAGTCCAAAGACTGGAAACCAGAGAACCCATTCAACGATCAACTCTCTCCCGCCGCGATCGATATGTACAGATTCTACGGTGTGATGCCAATAGGAGACACTGTAAGGAACGCCTCCTGGAGGTACCATAGAGATCTTGAGACGAAAAAGAAATGGTACGGAGAACCCTGGGGTGGGGCAGATTCAGAAATAGGTTGGAAATGGTATCAAGACACCCTTGGAAGAGTAACAGACATCACCAAAAAGGTGGCAAGGTTCATCAAGGAAAATCCAGGTGCCAGACTATCAGATCTTGGAAATGTTCTTGGAAAGGATCTTTCGGAAAAACAGTTCGTCCTTGAAGTGGAAAAGATTCTCGATCCCGAAAGAAAGAGCGGTGAGCAGCATATTCCTTTCATCGACGCCCTGCTCAACGACAACAGGGGAAGATTCGTGATAAACATCCCAAACAACGGTATCATACAGGGTATCGATGACGATGTAGTTGTTGAAGTTCCAGCAGTTGTGGACAGAAACGGTATCCACCCTGAGAAGATCGACCCACCACTTCCAGAGCGTGTGGTGAAGTACTACTTGAGACCGAGGATCATGAGAATGGAGATGGCGCTGGAGGCGTTTCTCACGGGTGATATAAGGGTCATAAAAGAAGTTCTCTACAGGGATCCAAGGACAAAGAGTGACGAACAGGTAGAAAAGGTGATCGAAGAGATCCTTTCTCTTCCAGAAAACGAGGAGATGAGGAAACATTATCTGAAAAAATAAATTCATCTTCCAGAAAAGAGAAACCGATACAATGAAAGAAACTGAATAGTTTCGAAGATCGCTCTCGGGGCAGGGTGGAATTCCCGACCGGCGGTGAAAGCCCGCGAGCCCCCTTTCTGGGGGTTGACCCGGTGGAATTCCGGGGCCGACGGTGAAAGTCCGGATGGGAGAGAGCGAAGAGTGTAGACCATCAGGGACCCGAGAGGGTCCCTTTTCTCTTTAAAAAAGGGGTGAAAACGTGTACGAAAGGTTCATGAAGAGAGCAATAGAACTTGCAAAGAAAGGACTTGGAAGAGTGAACCCCAATCCCCCCGTCGGTGCCATCGTTGTGAAAGAGGGAAGGATCATATCGGAAGGGTTTCATCCCTATTTCGGTGGGCCACACGCTGAACGGGTGGCGATAGAAAACGCAAAAAGGAAAGGAGAAGACCTGAGAGGATCCACTCTTGTGGTCACCCTTGAACCCTGTGATCACCACGGAAAAACCCCTCCGTGTACAGACTTGATCATCGAAAGTGGGATAAAAAAAGTAGTAATCGGAATGAGAGATCCAAATCCTGTTTCAGGAAGTGGTATAGAAAAACTCAAAAAACACGGAATAGAAGTGGTCGAAGGAGTGCTGGAAGAAGAGGTGAAAAAACTCTGCGAATTCTTCATCACATACGTAACAAAAAACAGGCCTTTCATCGCTTTAAAGTACGCTTCAACTCTCGATGGAAAGATAGCCGACGCTGAAGGAAACTCCAAATGGATTACACAGGACTTGAGACACAAAGTCCACGAGATGAGAAACGTGTATTCTGCCGTTCTTGTCGGTGCCAGAACCGTTCTGAAAGATGATCCCAGACTGACCTGCAGACTGAAAGGCGGAAGGAATCCCACAAGGGTTATCCTCGATCGCCGAGGAATTCTGAGCGGAGAAAACTACAGAGTATTTGAAAACAACGCTCGAGTGATCGTTTTCACAGAAAACGAAGAAGCAAACTATCCGGCCCACGTGGAAAAAGTGCCGGGTGATTGTTCTGTAGATGGTATCCTGAAGGTTCTCTACGAAAAGGGTGTGGACTCTGTTCTTGTGGAGGGAGGTTCTGAGGTGCTCGGGGAGTTTCTCGAATACGCAGATGTAGTTTTTGCGTTTTACTCTACGAAGGTATTCGGAGAAGGACTGGATGTTTTTTCTGGTTACAGATCCTTTGTGAATGATCCACCGAGGTTCAAAATAGTGCGATCAGAACATACCAGTACAGAACTTTTCCTGGAGATGAGACCATGTTCACGGGAATAGTCCAGAGGGTAGAAGAAGGTGTGTTCAGGGAAGGAAGATTATTTTTCAAAAGAACGTGGGAGGTTGAACTGGGAGAAAGCATAGCTGTGAACGGAGTGTGTTTGACCGTTTCTGGAGTCTCGAAGAACGAGTACTGGTTCGATGTGGGAGAAGAGACAAAAAGGAAGACGAACCTTTCTGTGTCTCGATACTACAACCTAGAGAAGGCTTTGACTTTTGGAAGCAGAGTGAGTGGTCATCTGGTCACAGGGCACGTGGACGGTGTGGTACGGTTTGTTGGCTCAGAAAGGCGGGGCGGCAGTGTCTTCATGTTCTTTTCCATGCCAGAAGAAAGGTGGGCTGTGGTTCCCAGGGGCTCCATTGCGTTGAACGGAGTGAGTCTTACCGTTGTTGAAACATCTCTGGACACCTTCAGCGTCCAGGTGATTCCACACACCTTCCACAACACGAATCTTCGGTTTCTGATTCCGGGAGATCCTGTCAACTACGAAATAGACATCATCGCACGTTATCTGAAGGGAGTGGTAGAGAGTGGAAAGTCTGAGAGAATTCTTCGAAAGTGGTAAACCCGCCGTTCTTGTTGACAGGAAGAGAGAAAAAGAAGCAGATTTTGTCTTTCCGGCTCAACTGATCACAGAAGAGGTTGCAAATTTCTTCGTCACTCACGGAAAAGGGCTTTTTTGCATAGCAGCCGATGAAGAGGATCTTCTAAGAAGGGGCTTTGTAAAACTTTCCACCAACTACCGGGCCAACTACTTCTTGCCAGTGGACTGGGGAAATGGAACGGGAATTTCCGCATCCGAAAGGGCAGAAACGTGCAGGAAGGTAGCAGAAGGAAAGTTCTTCCACGAGTTCAGATACCCGGGTCATGTCGCAGTACTCGGAGGTGTGGGATTTCAACGGCGCCAAGGACACACGGAGGCATCTTTAGAAGTCGTACAACTGGCAGGATACAACCGGTATGCAGTGATAATTGAGATTCTGAACGATCGAGGAGATTCCCATGATCTGGATTTTGTTTTTCGTATTGCAGAGAAATTCTCACTCCCTGTTATAGAGATGGAGGAGGTCTGGCAGGAATTCATAAGAAAAAAACAGCTCATAACGAAGAAAGCAGAAGCCCTCCTTCCAACGGATTTTGGTGTCTTTAAGATCGTCTCCTTTGAGAATCATCTTGACCGCAAAGAACATTTTGCCGTCGTCAAAGAACCCTTTGGAGAAGTAGTTCCGGTGCGAATTCACTCGGAGTGTGTAACAGGAGATGTTCTTTCATCTTTGAGGTGTGACTGTGGTTCACAACTTGCGAACTTTCTCAAATACATCTCCAACCACGGAGGTGTTCTGATCTACTTGAGACAGGAGGGAAGGGGGATCGGTCTTTCGAACAAGATAGCAGCCTACTCTCTCCAGGATACGGGACTGGACACGGTGGAGGCAAACAGGGCTCTTGGGTTCTCCGAAGATGAAAGGGATTACGCTCCCGCTGCACAGATATTGAAAGCCCTTGGCATCAGGAAAGTCCTTCTTTTTACAAACAATCAGAGAAAGGCTGTTGATCTTGAAAGATACGGTATCGAAGTTGTTGAAACAAAAAGACTGTACGGAAGGGTGACTTCCCACAACAGGTTCTATCTTTCTACGAAAATGAGAAAACTCGGACACAAACTCGAAGAGATCCTCAGGGAGGTGAATTCATGAAGGTCGTTCAGGGAGACTACAAAGGAGAAGGTCTGAAGATCGCCGTGATCGTTCCCCGTTTCAACGATCTCGTCACCTCAAAACTTCTGGAAGGAGCACTGGACGGTCTCAAAAGACACGGCGTGTCGGAGGAGGATATCACCGTTGTGAAAATCCCAGGAAGCATGGAAGCGATATACACCCTGAAGAAACTCGTGGATCTCAACATTCACGATGCTATAATCGTTCTTGGCGCTGTTATAAGAGGGGAGACTTACCACTTCAACGTGGTGGCAAACGAAATAGGCAAAGCGGTGGCACAGTTCAATATGAGTTCGGATGTTCCGATCGTGTTCGGTGTTCTCACCACCGATACTCTGGAACAGGCACTCAACAGAGCGGGAGCAAAAAGTGGAAACAAGGGCTTCGAAGCAGCCATGGTGGCGATAGAGATGGCAAATCTTAGAAAGAAACTCAGGAGGGATTTTCTTGAATCTCATAGCAACAGCAGGCAATGAAAAGATACGGGATTTCCTTGTGAACGACTGGTACAGATCGTTAAAAGAAAACGTAGACCTGACAGAAACGGACGTTCTGGTCATAAATTATGGACTGTCTGACCTTCCAGAGGATGTGATAGACTTTCCCGCCGTCGAGAAGGGTCTCATAAACAACACAAGGTTTCTTAACCTTGCCCTTTTTCTTGAAAGACACCCTGAGTACGATCAGGTTCTTTTCTGTGATGGTGGTGATGTCATCTTTCAGAGCGATATCTCTCATCTTTTCAAGGAGCACAGAGAAGCGTTTCGAGCAGTTGTGGAACAGATAAGTCCGCCGATAGACCTCGTTGTGAAAAAAGACGATCTTGCAAATGGTGAAGAGATCAAGTCATTCCTTTATGGGAAGAAATTCTTCAACGTTGGAGTGATCCTGGCACCAAGAGAAGGTTTCCTCGAACTTGCGAAAGTGATGAAAATGATCTTGAAAAACATGAACGTCTGGGGTGGAGACACCGTTTTGATAAACTACGTGATATACAAAAGTCCTCACGTTGAACTTCCTTCAAAGTACAACTTCATTCCATCGACGGCAAAAGAAAAGTTCTTCGTGAAAGGCTCAAAATTCTTCCTTGAGAGCGGAGAAATAATTCCCATCGTCCACAACGCAGGAAGGTTCAAGTTGTTAAGACCTGTGAAAAATTTCGGATACGGCCCTGGAAAGAACAAGTTGAACCGGTTTAACATCTGGATGTTCAGGGTATCTTTCTTTGTTGCAAACCTGTTCAGGAAACAATGAATCATTGGGATTTCAAGTATTTCAAAGCGTCCAGTTCATCACCAACGATGAGAACTCCACCTTCGACAGATCTGTAAACTTCCATCGTTCTCCAGAACTCGTAGAAGTCTTTGTCTTTTGAGAAAACCTCCGCGTAAATCTTCACAGCACTTGCCTCTCCTGTTCCCTTTATCTGTTCTGCTTTACTCTGCGCCTCAGCAAGCAAGATCTTTGCGGTTTTATCAGCTTCTGCCCTTATCTTTCTTGCCTCCTTTTCACCCTCTGCTCTGATCTGAGCTGCTATACTGTATCTTTCAGCCTTCATCCTGTCGTAAACCGCCTTTTCGTTTTCTGCGGGAAGGTCAGCGTGTTTCACTCTCACATCGACCACTTCTATCCCGAAGTCTTTCAGATCTTCTCTCGAAAGTTCCGTGACCTCTTTCAGAAGGTCCTCTCTTTTTTCCGAGATGATTTCATCGAAGTTTACTTTTGCGAAGATGTTTCTCACATGAGAATAAACGACATCATCTATTCTGGGAAGGGCAAGTTTTACACTTTTCAGAGATTTTATGAACGTCTCCGGATCCTTTATCCTCCAGAGAACGTAGGTGTCTATAACGAGGGTTTTCTTGTCGGTGGCTATGATCTTTTCCGGTTCGATGTCGTAGAGAAGGATCCTTTTGTCGAACCTCGCCACGTTGTCCACAAACGGCTGTTTGAAGTGAAGCCCTGGCTCTGTCTCAACCGAAACGATCTTTCCAAACCTCAAAACAACTGCCTGCTGAGTCTGATCCAGAACGTAGAACGAAGAAAACAGAAGGATAGCACCCGCTATCACAAATATGATCACCAGAGCCCACACCCAAACCTTCATTTTCCCATCTCCTTCAACAGATCAGAAAGATTCAGAACATTCAGGGTCTCACCACTTCCCACAAAGATAACCTTGTTTCCAGTCTTTTCGAGTATGGACTGGAGGGCATCAAGAAGCATCCTCTTTTTTGTGATGTCCGGTGCCTTTGAGTATTCCTGCAGTATCTCTTCAAACCTCTTTGCTTCTCCGAGCGCTTTCAGATAGACCTCCTGAGCATAGGCTTCTGCCTGTCTTAAAATTTCCTGTGCCTGTCCCTGGGCTTTCGGTACGATGTCGTTGGCGTACTTTCTTGCTTCATTTATGAGACGCTCCTTGTCCTGTCTTGCGTTGTTCACATCGTCGAAGGCATCCACCACTGGATCTGGAGGGACCACTTCTTGAAGATAAACGTTTTCCACCTTCACACCGCAGTTGTAAGAATCGAGAATCTGCTGAAGCATCTGAGCCGTTTCAAAACCTATCTCATCTCTTCCGGTGGTGAGGACATCATCGATGCTTCGCATGGCTACCTTTTCTCGAAGAACAGATTCTGTTGTGAACCTCACGATCGAATCTGCTTCCGTGATGTTGAAGGCGAATGCCACTGGATCTTTCACCCTGTACTGCACCACCGCTTCGACACTCACGAGGTTGTTGTCACCGGTGATCATGATGGACTCTTCTGGAATCGGTTCATAAGATATCCTGTCACCTCTTTGAACACTTCTGAAGCCGATCTCTATCTTCCTCACCGTTGTGACATCGACTGTCACGTGTGACTGGAATGGATACGGAAGTCGATAGTGAATTCCCGAAGGAACAACAGACGTGAATTTACCGAACGTCTTGAGAAGGGCAACTTCGGACGGTCCCACTTGATACACACCGGTGAGAAAGTAGATTCCCAAAGCAATGAAAACAACTATCCACACGTACTTTTTCACCTCTTCACCCCCTATTTATCCACCCTTCCCTTCACAAGATACCAGAGGTAGAGATCGAACTTTCCAAGAGGCTCACCAAACCTTTCTGCCACCCTTCTCAGAATACTCTCAACGTAGAGATATTTGTTTCTGGTCCAGCCCTTTGGAATCTCTTGGATCAAACCGTGCTTTTTCATCAGTCTCAAGACATGCTTGTCCAGGATGGCAAGATCTTCCACCCCCGCGTTTCTGAGAAAGTGACTCGCCTCTTTCCAACCTATTCCTTTTGCGTTCTTGACAAGAAATTCCCTTGAGAGAAAGGGATCTCCGTTCACCAGATCCTTCAATTTTCCTATCAACCATCTGTTTGCCACGATGAATTCTGCTCTCTTTTGAGGATATCTGTGTCCCGCCTCTTTCAATTTCTCTGCGAGCTCCTCAAGAGAAAGGTGAACAAAGCCATCCCCGATTTTTTTCTGAGCTCTTATACCACCTTCTGCGCTCCAGTTCGCTGTGAGGACACAGAAGGACAGTTCGCAGAACAGATCCTCTTCCGTTCCTTCTCTTCCAAGTTTTTTGAACTCCTCGAACCTTTCTTCAACGAGAGGTTTTGCTTCTTTTCTTATCTTTTCCAGTTCTTTCAGAAGTTCCTCCAAACTCTCACTCCCACTCTATGGTTGCAGGTGGTTTAGAAGTGATGTCGTAGACGACCCTTCCTACACCCTTCACTTCCCGTGTGATTCTTCGTGCCGCCTCATCCAGTATATCATGCGGGATCCTTGACCAATCCGCCGTCATTCCCTCAACACTGTTTACGGCTCGAAGTGCGATCACGTACTCGTACGATCTTGCGTCTCCTTTCACTCCCACACTCTTTATCGGCAAAAGAACAGCGAACGCCTGCCACACTTTGTCGTAGTAATCGTGCTTTCTGAGAGTCTCTATGAATATGTAATCCGCCTCTCTGAGTATCTCAAGTTTCTCTTCTGTCACTTCTCCCAGCACCCTCACAGCAAGACCCGGACCTGGGAAAGGATGTCTGTTTATGATCCTGTCTGGAATGCCAAGGTATTTACCCACCTTTCTCACTTCATCTTTGAAGAGGTCCCTCAGCGGTTCCACGAGTTTCAGGTTCATCTTTTCTGGAAGTCCCCCAACGTTGTGATGACTCTTTATCTTTGCCGTTGTCTTACCGGATGCTGCACTTTCTATCACGTCCGAGTAGATCGTTCCCTGAACGAGGAACTCCACGTCGTGTTTCTTTGCCTCCTCCTCGAAAACCCTTATGAACTCCTCTCCGATGATCTTTCTTTTTCTCTCCGGATCAGTCACTCCTTTGAGTTTTTCCAAAAAACGCCTTCTTGCGTCCACAACAACAAGGTTCATATCGAAGTGTTCCTTGAACACCTTCTCAACTTCTTCCCTTTCGTTCTTCCTCAAAAGGCCATGGTCCACAAAGACACACACGAGGTTCTTTCCGATTGCCCTGTGTGTGAGAACGGCAGCAACGGAGGAATCAACACCTCCCGACAGGGCAAGAATCGCTTTTTTGCCGTCCACGGTTTCTCTTATCTGTCTTATCTTCTCTTCGACAAGGTCTCCTATCTTCCAGTTTTTCTGGAGTTTACACACTTTGAAAAGAAAATTTGAAATCATCCGATCACCGTGCTCTGTGTGATGAACCTCCGGGTGAAACTGAAGAAGCCAGAACCTCTTTCCATCTGTGGCAGCAGCGATTACCCCGGTCTCAGACAGAGCGATCGGATGGAACCCCTCCGGGAGTTTCACCACCTCGTCACCGTGACTCATCCACACATGGATTCTGTTTGGGATTCCCTCAAAAAGAGGATCTTCCGAGAGTTCCACGAGGGTTCTTCCATATTCTCCTCTTCCTCTCCTCACCTCTCCACCGAACTCTTTCACAACTAGCTGCATTCCATAGCAGATGGCAAGCACAGGTCCTCTGTACTCGTGAAACCACTCTGGAAGTCCTGGAGCGCCTTCCTCATAGACACTCTTTGGACCGCCCGAGAAGATCACCGCGTCCACCCTGGAAAGGTCCACAGGATCGTCTGGAAAGACCACCTCGGAGTAAACCTCGTTTTCTCTGATTCTTCTTGTTATCAATCGAGAGTACTGTGACCCGTAGTCCACCACGAGTACCAAATCCATCCCCTCCCGACTCTTTTGATTCTATTAAATCATATACAAATTTAACCCGAAGGAAATTTGTGTTGAACTAGAATCGAATCTGGAGGTGGGTGATTTGGTTGTGAGGCTTTTCTTTCTGTTCCTCAGAATATCTGCCCTGACAATAGGTGGAGGATACGCGATGATCCCCGTGATGAAATGGGAACTGGAAAAATCTGGTCTTTTGACGGAGAAGGAATTTTTCCGGATAGTCAGCACAGCACAGGTGATACCAGGTCCCATAGCCTTCAACACGGCCGTTCTGGTTGGGAAAAGACTTTCGGGACTGCCCGGTGCGATCGCATCCGGAGTGGCCGTTTTTCTACCACCGTTTTTTGCCATCGTCGCTGTAGCAGAGATCATACAGTCTTTCTCAGAAGTCAGTTATGTTCAAAGTTTTTTGAGAGGAGCATACGTTGCCATCGTCGGACTTGTGGGAAGTGTTCTTTTCAGACTTGTGAGGAATCAGCGCTGGAATCTGTACAGACTCTCTCTTGTGACGCTTTCTGCTCTTTTTCTGATTTTTTGGGAATCACTTGTCATACCGGTGATCGTTTTGCTTGCCTTTTTACTCTATCTGAAGGAGGAGTGAATCTTGTGGTATCTTGCGTTTGTTTTTCTTAAGGTAGGATTTCTCTCTTTCGGTGGTGGTTGGACAATCGTTGGTGTTTTGAAGGAAGAACTTGTCTCTCGAGGATTTCTCACTCTTGAAGAATTTTCTCAGGCCGTCTCGATCGCTCAGATGACACCGGGACCTGTGGCCATAAACCTGGCAACCTACACAGGATACAAGTTCTTCGGACTTGCCGGAGCCGTCTTGAACACGCTCGCTTTCCTTGGAGCACCGATCCTGGTGCTCTCTTTCGCTATTCTTCTTGGAAAGTACTTGAAGTTTCAAAGAAAGAGATTGATGAAGGCACTTGAAGGTGTCACCACCGCCCTCATGATCGTTACGCTCTTTTCTCTCATGGGGAGTATCAGAAGTCCCATCATGATCATCTTCGGTGTGATTGCCTTTCTGTGCTCCTTCATGAAGGTTCATCCGCTTGTGATCATATTCGGTTGCGGTCTTGTGGGGGCTCTTCTCAGGTTCTGATAAAATATCTCAAGAGAGGGAGGTGCTGAGAGTGGCAGAACTTTCGACCAGATACAATCCAGCCGAGATAGAAACCAAATGGTACAGGTACTGGGAGGAAAAGGGTTACTTCACTCCCAAAGGTGTCGGTGAAAAGTTCTCCATCGTGATACCACCACCGAACATCACAGGAAGAATCCACATGGGACACGCTCTTAACATAACGCTTCAGGATATAGTGGTAAGGTACAAGAGGATGAAAGGATACGACGTTCTGTGGGTTCCGGGTGAAGACCACGCCGGAATTGCCACACAGAACGCCGTGGAGAAGTTCCTTCTTCAAACGCAGGGAAAAACAAGAGAGGAGATAGGAAGAGAAAAGTTCCTCGAGATCACCTGGGAATGGGCGAACAAGTACAGAAAAGAAATCAGAGAACAGATAAAGGCTCTTGGAGCATCGGTGGACTGGACAAGAGAGCGCTTCACCCTCGACGAGGGGCTCAGCAGAGCCGTCAGGAAGGTCTTCGTTGAACTCTACAAAAAAGGTTTGATATACAGAGGAAAATACATTGTGAACTGGTGTCCAAGATGCAAAACCGTGCTCTCAGACGAAGAGGTAGAGCACAAAGAGCACCAGTCCAAACTCTACTATGTGAAATACCCCGTCAAAGACTCTGATGAATACATAGTCGTTGCAACCACAAGGCCTGAAACGATGCTTGGAGACACCGCGGTGGCCGTTCATCCAGAGGATGAAAGGTACAAGGATTTTGTTGGCAAAACTCTCATTCTTCCACTCGTTGGAAGGGAGATCCCGGTTGTTGCGGACAAATACGTTGACCCAAAGTTTGGAACGGGAGCAGTGAAGGTAACACCGGCTCACGACCCGAACGACTACCTCATTGCACAGAGGCACGATCTTCCGATGGTGGAAATCTTCGACGACAACGCACGAATAAACGAAACCGGTGGAAAGTACAGAGGGCTCGACAGATACGAAGCAAGAGAAAAGATCGTGAAAGATCTTGAAGAGCAGGGCTTTCTTGTGAAAATAGAAGACTACACGCATTCCGTTGGCCACTGTTACAGGTGTGATACCGTGATAGAGCCGAAGCTGTCAGACCAGTGGTTCGTCGCCACAAAACCTCTGGCGAAGAGAGGCATCGAAGCCGTTGAAAAGGGAGAAATCAAATTCTTCCCGGAAAGATGGACGAAGGTTTACCTCAACTGGATGTACGAGATCAGAGACTGGTGTATATCCAGACAGTTGTGGTGGGGCCACAGGATTCCTGTATGGTACTGCCAGGACTGTGGACACATCAACGTTTCCGAAGAGGATGTAGAAAAGTGCGAAAAATGTGGTTCCACCAATCTGAAACAGGACGAAGACGTACTCGACACGTGGTTTTCTTCTGCTCTCTGGCCCTTTTCAACGCTTGGCTGGCCCGAGGAAACGGAAGATCTCAATAGATACTATCCAACGGATCTTCTCGTCACAGGATTTGACATCATCTTCTTCTGGGTCGCAAGAATGATCATGATGGGGTACGAGTTCATGAACGAAAAACCGTTCAGTCACGTGTACATTCACCAACTGGTCAGAGACAAATATGGAAGAAAGATGAGCAAGTCCCTTGGAAACGGTATCGATCCTCTTGAAGTGATAGATGAGTATGGAGCAGATCCCATGAGGTTCACCCTTGCCATTCTTGCCGCTCAGGGAAGGGACATAAAACTCGATCCAAGGTACTTTGACGCCTACAAGAAGTTTGCAAACAAGATATGGAATGCCACAAGATTCGTCTTGATGAACCTTGAAGATTACAGAGAAGTTCCACTTGAAAACCTCAAGACAGTGGACAAGTGGATACTCGCAAGACTCAACAAAACGGTCAAAGAGGTGACCAGTGCCCTGGAGAATTACGACTTCAACATAGCGGCAAGAGCCGTATACAACTTCTTCTGGGATGAGTTCTGTGACTGGTACATAGAAGCATCAAAACCAAGACTCAAAACAGGGGAAAGGCACCTTGTTCAAACGATTCTGGTGAAAACACTCGATACCTCTCTGAGACTCCTTCACCCGTTCATGCCGTTTCTCACAGAAGAACTCTGGCAAAAACTCCCCGTTGATGGTGAATCGATAACGATAGCAAAATGGCCCGAAGTGGAAGAAGAACACATCGATGAAACAGCGGAGAAAGAATTCACAAGGCTCATGAACATGATTCGTGGTGTCAGAAACGTGAGGGCGGAGATGAACCTTCCCCAGTCTCAGAGAGTGAAAATTTTCGTAAAAGGACTTGAAATCACGAATGAAATGGATCTTCTCCTCAAGAGTCTCGGAAACATAGAAGAGATAACCATTGTGAATGAAAAGCCTCAAAAAACAGCAACCGCATACGTTGAGGAAAACGTGGAAGTGTACGTCAATCTTGGTGGCCTGATTGATTTCGAAAAAGAAAAAGAGAGATTGAAACAGAATATGGAAAAAATCAAGAAAGAGATCGATCGCCTCGAAAAGAAACTTTCCAACAAGGACTTCCTGGAAAAAGCCCCCGAAGAAGTGGTCGAAGAGACAAAAGAGAGGCTGGAAAGCAACATAGAACGCATCAAAAGACTGGAAGCAATACTGAAAGATCTAGAGTGAAAAAGAGGGGCTTTGGCCCCTCTTTGATTTCAATGATGATGACCTTTGTAATCTGAATCCTTCTACTCTCCACTCAGGTATTTTCTCACTACTTCCTCCACTGTTCTTGAAGCTCCTCTTATTACTTTTACACCGGAGGATTCAAAAACAGAAACTGCTTTCTTTCCAATTCCTCTTGCTATGACAAGGTCTGCTCCTTTTTGCCTCACAAAATTCGGAACAGCACCGGCAACATGATCCTGCGCGAAGGGGTTTTCTTCAACAAAGATATCCAGTATTTTACCATCTTCCACTTTCATGAACGCAAAATAGGGGGCTCTTCCGAAGTGTTCCGAGATGGGAGAGTCTTTTCCCTTGTTTTCGGAAACGGGAATAACAATGATCATCGCTTCACCTCCTCCATGGTTCAGGATTAGTTTCCGTTTCTTTTGTTGATAGATGTTCATCAGAGAGCAGGGGTTTTATAATTTCAAAAGCTTTTTTACGATTTTATTCTGTGCGACCAATTTCTTTATGTAAGAAACATCAGGAAAACTTATTGCTTCTGTTGGACAAAGATTCATACATGTCTGACATGCAACCATGCAATTGTAAGGACATGCTACCATCACTTTCCCTTCTTTTCTGTCAAAGTCAAATACTCGCCTTCCACAAGTTACAAAGCAAATGCCACACGATGTGCATTTGTCGTAGTCGATGACTGGATACCACTCTATTGCTTTTCTATCTACACCCCACCAGGGAATTTTAGAAAGATCACGCACTTCTCGTCCAAGGACATCTTTTCCAATCACCGGAGTGTTCTTGGATTCCATTCCAATCTCCCTCCCAAGCCTGTTTTTTATCTTTTTGCAATAGGGAGGGAGCATTAATAACCACACCACCAACACCAGCACACTTTTCTCATGGTTTTCACCTCAAAGAAATTATATACATTTTGCATATATTTGTCAAATAAAAAAAAGAAACATCCTGGCTTGAAAAATTACTGGGAGTTCTTACCGAGAAGAGATTGAAACGAGGAAAGGAAAGATTCTGTTTCCATACCTCTAAGGAAGTATTGAAACAGGAGTTTATTCAGTCTCGGAAGTCTCTTCTGTCTCGTTTCCATACCTCTAAGGAAGTATTGAAACCAGCAACTGGACGAATCCATGTTTATGAATTCATGGGGTTTCCATACCTCTAAGGAAGTATTGAAACGGGAGTATCATGTCGAGAAGACTGTTCAACGCCCTTGTAGAGTTTCCATACCTCTAAGGAAGTATTGAAACCCGCCGCCAAGCTGACATTGTACACCTCATAGCCAAGTTTCCATACCTCTAAGGAAGTATTGAAACATTCTTAGAACTCGTACAGGCTCCTCAGGTGTAGACGGTTTCCATACCTCTAAGGAAGTATTGAAACAAGAAAATTCACGACGGTGAAGACAGAGAGGAGATGTTTCCATACCTCTAAGGAAGTATTGAAACGTTCTTACAGAAAGATATACAATTTTTCCTTGCAGTGTTTCCATACCTCTAAGGAAGTATTGAAACCAGGTACCGGGACGTTGTGGAGGAGGGATCAGAAAGTTTCCATACCTCTAAGGAAGTATTGAAACTATGCTTGCCCAAGCCGCTTTGGAAACGGGCTGGGGGGTTCCATACCTCTAAGGAAGTATTGAAACCTTGTGCATTTGCGAGCATCTCGCTCCCCCGGAGACGTTTCCATACCTCTAAGGAAGTATTGAAACGGGCGGGAACAGTCTCACACCACGTTTGTGAAGGACGTGTTTCCATACCTCTAAGGAAGTATTGAAACGAGTTGACGAAAAAAACAACGAAGTATTCGTTCCAAGGTTTCCATACCTCTAAGGAAGTATTGAAACTTTCCTCCACTTTTAGACTCGTATCCTCAAGGACTAGTTTCCATACCTCTAAGGAAGTATTGAAACTCACGCTCCCCATTACAAGCGATGCAAGAACAACGCGTTTCCATACCTCTAAGGAAGTATTGAAACTACTTACTCACCGCCTTCTTTTTCACCGTCCAGCTTGTTTCCATACCTCTAAGGAAGTATTGAAACTCTTGGTTTGTCCAAGCCCGATGTTCTGCACCACACGTTTCCATACCTCTAAGGAAGTATTGAAACAAGGTGACTGTGAAGAAAATAGGCGAGCGTCTGTATGCGTTTCCATACCTCTAAGGAAGTATTGAAACGAATAAAAAGCCTTGAAAAGAGCTTTACAGAATACGGTTTCCATACCTCTAAGGAAGTATTGAAACCTCGAACATTAGAAGGAGCCACAACGGCAAACTTGAAGTTTCCATACCTCTAAGGAAGTATTGAAACCAGACAAACCCACCTTTTCACGTAGCTCCCTCAATGTTTCCATACCTCTAAGGAAGTATTGAAACGGAAATGGATCATGTTTCTCTTGTCTTCAAGGGGTGGAACAGTTTCCATACCTCTAAGGAAGTATTGAAACTTGAAACAGTTGCTGAATTTGTAGCATCGTTCAGATAGTTTCCATACCTCTAAGGAAGTATTGAAACTTTCATTCACTCGCACAATCCCACGCACAAATATAGTTTCCATACCTCTAAGGAAGTATTGAAACTGGAAAAGGATTTTATCACTGAAGAGGGAGAGATTGTGTTTCCATACCTCTAAGGAAGTATTGAAACACGACACGCTGCTTCCGATCCTGACCGAGCAGATAGGTTTCCATACCTCTAAGGAAGTATTGAAACTACGAGTCTAAAAGTGGAGGAAATAGATATAGTTGTGTTTCCATACCTCTAAGGAAGTATTGAAACGGGGTTCATTACTCACGAAAACCGAATCAGATTCATGGAGTTTCCATACCTCTAAGGAAGTATTGAAACTCGTGACCGTGGATGTTCCACCACCAATGACCACGGGTTTCCATACCTCTAAGGAAGTATTGAAACGGAGTGGAAAAAATTATTTCAAGAAATAGGAAAAACGTTTCCATACCTCTAAGGAAGTATTGAAACACTTGTTTTGCAGAAATTTCCACGGGTTATAGAATTGTTTCCATACCTCTAAGGAAGTATTGAAACATGACGGAGTTGTCAGAATAACGTTCGAGATAACAAAGTTTCCATACCTCTAAGGAAGTATTGAAACGTGGTCGGTTGCGGGATTTCTTCAATCGCACCTAGTTTCCATACCTCTAAGGAAGTATTGAAACCGGCTGGAACGAAGTAGGCTGGAGAGAGGAGGGGGAGTTTCCATACCTCTAAGGAAGTATTGAAACTTGACAACGTGGCAAGATAGTGGTATAAAAAAAGGTTTCCATACCTCTAAGGAAGTATTGAAACTTGACTGGAAGTGGATTTTGATAGGAGGTGGTGTAAGTTTCCATACCTCTAAGGAAGTATTGAAACCACCTCCCCATAGCATGTTACTCATTGTATCACCTCCGTTTCCATACCTCTAAGGAAGTATTGAAACCTGTCTCAATAAGACCAATGACCAAGTCGTCACTAGTGTTTCCATACCTCTAAGGAAGTATTGAAACCTTGCAGAACTGATTCTCGAAGAGTTCAATCGTGTGCTGTTTCCATACCTCTAAGGAAGTATTGAAACCCGTTGGATTTCAAAGAAATTATACCACAGAACATATCAGAAAGCAAGAGTATATAAGAAGATAGAGAGGGTGTTTCATCATAGGTGATTCTAACACACAGAAAGGGTCAGTCAAGTACTGTTTGGAAAAATGGAATAATTGCATAGTCAATGAAAAGCCTAAACCATGGCAAAAACAAAAGATAAATTACCCTAACCTAGGTCGGGCCATTTTGGGGTGTTTCAGGGGAAAATCAACTAGTTCTTGTTTTCACAAATTCTCGTAAAAAGGTCTACCTTAAAGTGTTAAAGGATAAGTATGTCGCTTCTTTATTTGTCGTCAAATCATAAGTTCATGTTCAAGTTATTTCTGAGTAGTTGTTTTTCTTTTTCGCTCATTATTCCTTTTTTATTGCATAGCTTCCGGTACCACAAAGGCGCATGAAATTTTCCGTTACCGGTAATTGCATACTCTATATCACACATCCAGTGCCAAATACAAACACATCCCACTTTGTGAATAAATGGAACTTACCTAGTTTTTATGAATAAAACATAATTTTAGTAGAACAATCAATTTTTAACTAACATCTACACAACATCTCTTGTCAGTTGTTTACAGCAGGTGTAAAATTAGTTGGGGGTGAGAACAATGAGAGTTCTCATCATAGGAGTTGGCAACATCGGGAAACAAATTTTGAAGATGACTCACTTTGAGAAAGTTTATGCCTTCGACAAATTCCAAAAAGATAACATTCCAGATATTTACTGGCTTGAGGAGTTCCACATTCCGGAGGATGTGGATACAGTGATCGAATGTGCTTCCCCAGAAGCGGTTAAAGAGTACTCCTTTCAGATACTAAAAAGCCCCGTGAACTATCTGATCATCAGCACCAGCGCTTTTGCCGACAGAGCTTTCAGAGAGTCGTTTTTCGAAGAACTTAAGGTTTCACCCGCAAGGGTGTTTTTTCCTTCCGGCGCGATCGGTGGACTTGATTTGCTGGCAGCGATAAGAAAAAACGTACAGCAAGTGTTCATCGAGACGAGAAAACACCCGAGAAGTCTTGGGATAAACATTGAAGGAGAAACGACCGTCTTCGAGGGAAGTGTGGAAGAGGCTGCAAAGCTTTTTCCCAGAAACATAAACATCGCTTCAACTGTTGGCCTCATCGCTGGCTTTGAAAAGGTAAAGGTGATCATAAGAGCCGATTCTTCTCTCTCAAACAACGTACACATCATAAGTGTTATTTCCGATGTTGGAAAATATGAATTCAAAATAGAAAACCTGCCATCTCCAGAAAATCCCAAAACAAGTATGGTAACGGTTTATTCCATTTTGAAAACCATCGAAAGTCTGAACTCCAAAATTGTCTTTGGATGAGGAGGGACGAAAGTGGTAGACAAAATCCTGAAACTGAAGAAAGAAAAAGGCTATGTGATACTTGCTCACAACTACCAAATTCCAGAACTTCAAGATATAGCAGATTTTGTTGGAGACTCACTGCAACTTGCAAGGAAGGCCATGGATCTGGAAGAAAAAAAGATTCTTTTCCTCGGTGTGGATTTCATGGCAGAACTGGTCAAGATACTGAATCCCGAAAAGAAGGTCATAGTCCCCGACAGAAGTGCAACCTGCCCTATGGCAAATCGCCTGACACCAGAGATGATCAAGGAGTACAAAAAAAGGTTTCCAGATGCTCCTGTTGTCCTTTACGTGAACAGCACAGCCGAGTGCAAGACTCTTGCGGACGTCATATGCACCTCCGCAAACGCGGTAGAAGTTGTGAAAAGAATCGAATCGGACGTGATTCTCTTTGGTCCGGACAGAAACCTGGCAGAGTACGTGGCCGAGAAGACAGGGAAGAAAATCGTTGCCATGCCCGAAGATGGTCACTGCCCCGTTCATCAGTTCAGCGAAAGTTCCGTTGATGTTGCAAAGAAAAAATATCCAGATGCCAGGGTAGTGGTTCATCCAGAGTGCCCAAAACCGGTCAGGGACAAAGCCGATTACGTCGGAAGCACCGGCCAGATGGAAAGGATACCAGAGAAAGACCCTGCAAAGACCTTTGTGATAGGAACAGAAATTGGTATGATCCATAAACTGAAAAAGAAATTCCCAGACAGAAACTTTGTTCCACTGGAAAGCGCCATTTGTGTGAACATGAAGAAAAACACTTTGGAAAACACACTTTTGGCACTTGAGACAGAAAGTTTCGAAGTCACTCTTCCTGAAGACATCATCGAAAAAGCCAGAAGACCCATCCTCAAAATGTTTGAAATCATGGGGTGATAATGTGGAAAAGCTCCTGGAGATCCTTTCATCACATGTGAAGGAAGACGAGGGAAATCTGGATATTGCTTCTTTTCCCCTTCGAAACACGATATCCAAAGCGGCCGTTTTTCTGAAAACAGAAAACGTGGTCGCTTCCGGAATAGAACTTGCCCAGAGATTTCTGGAAAAGTACCATCTGAAATCTATCTTCTACGTGAAGGATGGTGAGTTCATACCCAAAAAGGGTGAAATAGGTGAAATAGAAGGCAACACGTACAACCTGCTTTTGATCGAAAGAACTCTCCTCAACACATTGTCACTGATGATTTCAACAGCCACCGTTACAAGAAGGTTTGCCAGAAAACTCAAACACGCAAAGATAGCCGCCACGAGGAAGACGATTCCTGGTTTTTCTCTTTTTCAGAAACTTGCCGTGATGCACGGAGGAGGAGACACCCACAGGTTCAATCTGGGAGACTGCGTCATGATAAAGGACAACCATCTGAAACTCTACGGAAGTGTGGAAAAAGCGATCCAGGAAGTAAAAAAAATCTCTTCCTTCACCAAAAAGATCGAAATCGAGGTTGAAAACATGGAAGACGCCTTGAAGGCCGTTGAGATGGGAGCAGATATCGTCATGCTGGACAACATGTCGCCGGAGATGGTAAAGAAGGTATCGAAGAAGATCAAAGAAATGAACCCAAACGTCGTGGTGGAGGTGTCCGGAGGAATCACAGAAGAGAACGTATCGGATTACGATATGGAAACAGTGGATGTGATCTCAACAAGCCGCCTGACTTTGAGTGAAGTCTTTGTGGACCTTTCACTTGAGATTCAGCGATAAAGATTTAGTATGAGTCCGTTGATCTCTTCTATCCTGGCAGCCAGATTTATCGTCTGCCACTCGTTCTTCATAATCTTTTCGGTGAGGTTCATCAGTTTTTCGTTCACTTCCTCCACTACAACGTGTAGTTTTGCCTTTCCACTTGTCATATCGAAACTACCGGACAGTTTGTAGAGCTTTTTCTCAACAAGTTTCAGAAATTCCCTTATGGCGTTTTTATACCTTTTCAGGTTAGAGGGAGTGGGAGACCTCACAAGTTCATTCCCGGACTCGATCACTTCCTCGACGGCTTCTTCGAGGAGTTTTTCAAATTGCTCAACACTGATGTCTTTCATTATATCGAAAAATTCCTTTTTCTCTACCTCTCCGGTTCTGGAAGTTCTCTTGGATTTTTTCCCTTTGACCTCCTGGTTTTTCAGAGATTCCCCTCCGAGAGGGTCTATCCTCACCTTTTCATCTCCTCGGTGATAACTTCCAGTTTCTCAGGGTCAAGGTACAACCTCTGATACTCTTTTCCCTGAACCTTTACGATGACAGGCGCTTTCGTTATTGTCGGTGCCTCGAAGATGTCGATCGCATAACTCGATACCTTTTCCAGGAACTTGTACAGGGAAAACCTGTTCAGGTTGTTGAATCCAAAATTCTTCACCCAACTTCCCACAAACAGAAAATCGAAGAATTTCACCTTTCTCTTCGAAAGTTCTTTGACAAAATCCGCGAAACTTTCAACCTGTCTTCCAAAAAGATTCTGAGAGAGTTTCAAAAACTCCTCTTTCGACATCACCGAGTAGAAGACCCTTTCCGCCTTTACTTTCAGCAGGTTTTCTATCTTTTCGAGATCGCTCAGAGGTCTTTCAGAAAAGAGCGACTCTTTTCTTTCTGGATCGTAGGACTCCTTTGGGAAGGAAACGACGTAGACCATCCTTTTGGCGTCATCTATTCTCACAAAATAGCTTTCGTCTTCAACTCTGAAAAGATAGTGTATTTCTTCAGCTCTGTAATCTGGAGAAGAATGGAAAGATCTGTAATAGAGAAATCCAACGGCGACAACAGCTACCACCACAAAGACAACGATGAGTAGTATCTTACTCGACCTCTTCATCCACATGACCTCCTCTGCTCATGAGAATGCTGTTCCAGAGCTCTACCGTCTCAGGTATGAGCAAAAGATCTCTCCCAACCGCGTAGAAGATCTTATTCTTCAAAACCTGGAAGAATCCCTCCTCCAAGTTTCGAAACGCTATCTTCCTTAGAGCATCAACCCCTGGGAAGTCTCGTGTGAACTCCAAAGAGTCGGCTATGAAGAGGATCTTTCCTATTTCCCTGAAACCAACATGTCCTGAAGTATGATAAGCAACGGCCATGAGTATCTCTTCGTCGTCCACGCCGAAGCGTCTTTTCAAAAACTCTGCCGCTACCTTTCCATGGAGCAAAACAGGGTGAGCCTTTTCCAGATCCGATATTTCCAAACCGTAAGCCCTGGACATCTTCAAGAGTTTTCGGGGTGGCACGTCTCTGAACATATCATGTGACAAAGCGGCAAGTTCCAGTCTGTTCAGATCCACGTTGTATATCTCTCCCAGTCTTTTCGAAAAATCCACCACAGACTTTACATGAACGATCCTTTTTTTTGAAAGGATTCTGTTCAGGATCGCTTCCAGTTCATCTATGACCAGTGTCATTTTCTACCACACCTCTCTCTCTGTTTCCTCTACCTCCATACCGGGATAGAGTTCCAGATAATCTATGATGGCGTCAAACACCCTCTCTATGAATGCCTTGTCTGTGTTCACCATGGCGATTCCTATCTCGAAGAAGTTCTTCGAATCGTGTGCCCCAACTTCGGAAACGGATATGTTGTACTTTTTTCTCAGGTCGTTCATGAGTCTTTTCAGTATGCCTCTTTTTTCTTTCAAGGACCTCACACCGAAGAGTCTGACTCGCAAACTCACCACACCTATGTTCATTCTACCACCTGCTCTCAGTAGAGCACGAAAGAAAGTATCAGAGGTTCTCTTCCAACTTCTATCCTCGCTCTGGAATTTTTCACGCTCACTCTCACAATATCATCGTTGAACACATTCTTGGAGTGAATACAGACGCTTTCCCATATGCCGGAAAAATCCAGAGTAACGGATGTGTTCTCCAAAAGAGGATTCAAGACACAGAGAATAAACCTGTTTTTGTACCTCCAGAGATAGGATATCACCCTCTCCGGCTGATCGTTTCTTATGAAGATCATCTCCCCGTCTGAAAACACGTTCGTTTTGAGCCTGTAGTGGGCAAGTTTTCTGTGTAGGGAAAATATTTTGTTTTCTTCTCCTGGGATGGGAAGCGTGTACTCGTTGAATATGTCAAGATCTTCCTTGAGACCGTATTCCTGTCCGTTATGAACAAGAGGTACTCCCTTCACTGTGAAGAGAAAAGCGATCCAGTGCATCAGTGATTCTTGAGAGATGAACTTCGCTACTCTGGGTTGATCGTGGTTTTCCAGAAACCTCATCTTTATGTATCCTCTTGGATAAATGTGATCCTGCATCCTCAAAAAATCGATGTACTCCCTTAAACTGTTTTTCCCTTCTATGAAATCCCTGAACCTGTAATAACCGTCGTAGTCGTAAGTGATGTCAAACGCCTGGTACATGTATGGGTCATGAGTTTCAGATATCCATATGAGTCTTTTCACAGGATCAAGACTTTTTCTTGCCTGAATCCAGAAATCCAGAGGAACAAGGCCTGCCACATCACATCGAAAGCCATCCACGTCGAACTCCTCGACCCAGTACTTCATCATGCTGATCATGTACTCCCTCAACTCTCCGTTCGAATAGTCAAAATCGACGATATCTGACCAGTCAGGAACCTTTCTTGCGAAGTTTCCGCTCTCGTCTCTGAGAAACCACTCGGGATGTTTCTTCACTAAGACGTTATCGACGGCAGCATGGTTCAACACCATGTCCATCAGAACGTACATGTTCAGTTCGTGCGCTCTCTTCACAAAATTTTTGAAATCTTCTTTTGTTCCGATTAAAGGATCTATCTCGTAGTAGTCTCGAATAGCATACGGAGAGCCAAGGGTTCCTTTTCTTTCTTTCACACCGGTAGGATGAATGGGCATCAACCACACCGTGTTGATGCCCATCCCTTTCAGTCTTTCCAGATCTTTTTCAAGAGAGAGAAACTTTTTCCCTTTTTCACCCGGATAAGCCCTTGCGAAGGCTTCGTATATTATCAGGTTTTTGAGGTTCATATCATTTCTCCTGTTCCTGCATCTCTCTTCTTCTCTCTTCGATGATCCTCTCCTGAATGTTCGGAGGCACTATCTCGTACCTCTGGAATCTCATGGTGAAGTAACCTCTTCCACTGGTGATGGAAGAAAGTTTGTTGGAAAAGTCAAGCATCTCTGCAAGGGGAACTTCCGCTTTCACCTTCACCATGCCCTTGCCGGAAGGTTCCATACCAAGAGGCCTTCCTCTTCTGCTGGAGATCTCACCCATCACGTCTCCTGCGTTCTCTTCGGGGACGAAGACCTCCACCTCCATGATTGGCTCCAATATCACAGGCTTTGCCGCTTCCATTCCTTTCTTGAAGGCCTGTATCGCTGCTATCTGGAACGAAATATCGGAGGAGTCCACTTCGTGATAGGAACCATCGAAGAGGATGACCCTGACGTCCGTGACAGGATAGCCTGCAAGGACACCCTTTTTCATCGCTTCTCTGATACCTTTATCGACGGAAGGAATGAAGTTTCTGGGGATCACACCTCCAACGATCTTGTCAACGAATTCGTATCCCTGACCCCTTGGCAGAGGTTCCAGTTGTATCTTCACGTGTCCGTACTGACCATGACCACCAGTTTGTTTTTTGTGTTTGTGCTCTGCAATGGCTGTTGCGGTGATTGTTTCTCTGTATGCGATCTTCGGCCTTCCAATTTCGACATCGACTCCGAAGATTTTCTTCAGTCTTTCCACCATAACGTCAAGGTGCATTGCACCAAGACCAGAGATCACCGTTTCACCAGTCTCCGGATCGTACTCCCACACAAAAGTGGGATCGGAATCGGAGAGTCTGGACAGTCCTCCACTGATTTTGTCGATGTCCGACTTGGACTTTGGATGGACAGAACGAGAGAACATGGGCTCCGGGAAAGAAGGAGCGATTATCTTCACCCTTCTATCCTTGTGGGCAAGTGTTTCTCCAACAGCACCCTCTTTGAGTTTCAGAAGTACCACAATTTCGCCCGGTCCAATAGATTCGACTTCTCTTTGCTGCTTGAGAACGGGAAGATAAATGTGTCCAACTTTTTCCGAGGTGTCTTTCTGAACGTTGACGATGGTATCTCCACTCTTCAGAGTGCCCGCTATGACTTTTGCAAAGGTTATTCTTCCGACGAACTGGTCAACAACAGATTTGAAGATGTAGGCACAGAAGGGTTCTTCTTCAGAAAAAGGTATCTCCACTTCTTTACCGTCTTCCATCGTTGCCCTGTAGGGGCTCGCCTCTGCCGGGGAGACACCTATGTTTTCCAGATAGTCCAAAAGCACATCAACGCCGATTCCGTTCAGAGCAGAACCTGCTATCACAGGTACCAGTTCACCTTTTCTGTAGCTTTCTCTGAGGACTTTCACGAGTTCGTCGTATCCTATTTCTTCTCCATCGAGGTATCTCATCATGAGCTCTTCGTCCTGCTCCACTATGTCTTCGAGGATCTCCGATCGCAACTCATTGAACTCAGATGGCATATCTTCTTCCATCGGCTCTTCTCCGTTGTATCTGTAAGCCTTCTTCTTCAGAAGGTCAACAACACCTTCAAAATTCTCCGCTGCACCGATTGGAACAACAAGGGGCAGTATTTTCCTTGAGAATCTTTCTTTCAACTCCGCAACGACGTTGTCAAAGTTTGCCCTTTCCTTGTCCATTTGGTTCACAAACACCATAATGGGTTTTTTCATCTCTTCGGCCAGGTTCCAAGTCCTTTCCGTCTGTATCTCCACACCCGCCACAGCGTTCACCACTGACACTACGTTTTCCGCAACAAAGATCGCATTTATGACTTCAGAGATGAAATCTGCAAACCCCGGGGTATCTATCAAAAACATTCTCTTGCCCTTCCATTCAAAAGATGCCACGTGTGAGGAAAAACTCGCACCTTTCTCCTCCTCAACGGGATCGTAGTCCACGTACTTCGTTTCCGGCCTGTCGATCATATTCAACTTGTGGAGAATGCGAGAAAGAAGCAAAGACTTCCCAGACCCGTTGTGACCTATCAAAGCTGCTGTGCGCACATTCCGGATGTCTCCCATCACTCACCCACCTCCGTGCTTTTTTTCTCCCAAACAACGATCCCCACAGGTATGGCTGCCGTGCTATTTTCTGCCTTTCCAAAGAGGTTTCCGTCCACCGCCATTACTGAAGAACTTCCCCCATCGACACACATGGCATCTTCGAACCCTCTGGAAAGAAGAAAATCAACGAGTTCATCGTAGTTCAACCCTCTCGTTATATGATTATAACCTTCGAAGACGATAAACCAAAGCTTTCCATTTTTTGTAGCAACAACCGTCCTCGGTGCCTTCGCATAGGCGATACCACCACCGTATCTTGCCTTTTCTTCCTGGGCATCGGGAATCGGAGCACCATTTTGTATCAGAAGAGGGCCTCCCTCCACTGCCTGTCTTATTCGAATCGGCAGATTCGGCTGAATCGAAAGATAAGCCCTGTCTCCTATCTTCAGGTTGGAAAGGTAAGTTTCGTATTTCTTCGAGACGGCTATCACACTCTCTGAACCTTCTGCTTTTTCCTTGTATCCAAGATATTTCACCGTGTTTTCTTCCACGACGAAATACAACTTGTCATCTTTTTTTGGAATAGTACCTGAGAACTCCTTCGTGTAAACCAGAACTTCTCCCTCTCCGAGCGTGTTGATTCCCTTGACGAGAAAGAGTACATCGTTCACCGTCAGGGTGACATCCACAAGTACCCTTCCTATGAACACGTCTCCTTCTTCTGTAATCGCAAAAATGGGTCTTCCGGAAAACATCGTAGAATAAGGCTTCCCATCTATCACGACAAGGCCAATGGGAAACTTCGTCACAGGATCAAAATAGTTTCCGTTTATACCAGCCACACCACCGACCCTCTTCACCATATCGTCCAGTTTTTCAAGCGAACCAAAGCCCTTTTCGGCTATGACGGGTTTCACCTCGACCTTTTCTGGATCCATGATCAAGTAGTTCACAACCGTTTTTTCTCCCTTTCCGAATTCCTCTATCTTACGTTCGAACACAACACCATCGGCTATCTCAAGCTTCCCGAAAAACCCTTCGATCAGAGCCAGTTGACAAACGAGGCGGTTCTTCTCAAAAGTCAACTTCACATCGGGATAGAAGTTTCCCACACTGGCAGTGAGGGTGATCTCATTTTTCCCCGGCTTCACCTCTATTCCCTCTGAGACCATGGGGATGTTTTCCACCACAGGAGAGATCTTCAAGACAACCCTGCCCATGCTCTTTTCGACTTCCACCATGTCCAGTACGAGAACACCCGTGTAAGAGATGATTATCCTGTCTTTTTCTTTTGTGGCGGAAAGAAGAATAGGCAGGGAGTTGTAGATGAGAACATTTTCTCCTTTTGTATGAATTTGAAAGTCTTCCATAAGCTCCTTTACTGCATCGATCGGAAGAAAGAGTTTTCCTTCTAGAAAAAGGGGCGGAGAAAGTTTCTTCACAAAATCCAGTACCATCTCTTTTTCTTTCACAAAAAGCACGTGATCATCGTAGACAACGTAGTGATAACCATTTGCGTGTATGTAACCAACACCAACCGGCGAAAGATCTTCCACATAAACGTAGTAGACACCATCCCTGAAGACGCTTCTTATGGGAAACGCCTCTTTTCCGCTGATCACATAGGAGGCAAAGGAAAGACAGGCAAGAAGAAGAAAAATGAACATCAATTGTTTCATTTGATCACCTCTTCTACCACTCTGAAGGGCTCCGGTGGGGTATCAGATATCACATAGGCTTCTTTCAGAAGTTTCATAGCACCTTGTAGGTCGCTCTTTTTTGAAACATAAAGTTTTGCGATAGTTTCTCCCTTTTCCACGAAGTCTCCCAGTTTTTTCTCAACGACTATTCCCACACTGTGATCTATTCTATCCTCTTTTTTCTTTCTTCCGGCACCCAAGAGCATGGAGGCCGTTCCTACTTTTTCGGTGTCTATGAAGGATACGTATCCTTCTTTTTCGGCCTTGAACTCTTCTACTCTCCTCGAAACAGGCAAAAACTTCCATGGATCGTCAACCACTCTCTCGTCTCCGCCCTGTGCTTTTACGAGTACGCGAAACTTCTCGAGGGCTTCTCCCGTTTCGATCTTTTTCTTCAAAATCTTCTTCCCATCTTCAAATTCAGAAACTCCCGCAAGCTCGAGCATCAAAGCTCCAAGGGTGATTGAAAGCTCCTCTAGATCTTCTGGGCCATTTCCTCTGAGGGTTTCTATAGCCTCTACCACTTCCAAAGAGTTTCCTATGAAACGGCCCAGTGGCTGGTTCATGTTCGAAAGGACGGCGGCCGCTCTTCTACCGTGACGCCTTGCTATTTCCAGCATCAAACTGGCAAGTTTTCTGGATTCTTCTATGTCTTTTATGAAGGCACCCGTTCCAAACTTCACATCCAGAACGAACGCATCGCTTCCGGCCGCAAGTTTTTTGCTCATTATACTCGATGCAATCAGTGAGAGTTCATCAACGGTCGCCGTGGAATCACGCAGAGCGTATATTTTTTTGTCCGCAGGAACAAGATTTCCTGTCTGCCCAACAATCGCTATACCGTATTTTTTCACGTTTTCAACGAACTCATTTATAGAAAGTTCCGTCCTGAACCCCGGTATGGACTCCAGTTTGTCGATCGTTCCTCCAGTGTGCCCAAGAGCACGCCCGGACATCTTTGCGATGGGAACTCCACAGGAGGCAACGAGTGGAGCAACGACAAGGGTGGTCTTATCACCAACTCCTCCCGTCGAGTGTTTGTCGACCTTCTTTCCAGGTATTTCTGAAAGATCCAGGATCTCTCCAGATCTCATCATAACTTCGGTGAGATAGTAGGTCTCTTCTTCATCTAGGTGGCGAAAAAAGATCGCCATCAGAAACGCTGCCATCTGATAATCTGGAATCTCTCCTTTCACGAATCCTTCCACCATGAACTTTATTTCTTCTTTGGATAGTTTTTCGCCGTTTCTCTTCTTCAAAATAACATCGTAAGCCCTCACGTTTATCACCTGTCCTTGGGCAGATACACTCTCATGAGGGTACCCTGTCCAACTTCGCTTTCTACTTCTATCTTTCCACCGTGTCTGTCGACGATCGTTTTCACTATCGTCAGTCCAAGGCCGGTACCTCCCATCTTCCTCGATCTTGCTTTATCCACCCTGAAGAACTTCTCAAAGATTCTATTCTGCGCCTCTTTAGGGATACCTGGACCAGTATCTTCCACCTCTATAACGGCCCATTCAGGTGTATCGTAAGCTCTCACCCAGACTCTCTTTTCTCCTTTTTCTTTGAGAGAAGTGTACTTGATAGCGTTGTCTACAAGGTTCAGGAGCATCTGGATGAGTCTTTCTTTGTTTCCTTTGACAGTAACATCCTCGCAATCGATCTCAAGCTTTACTTCGTTTTCCTCCGCAATGGGCTGAACTATCCTGTATACGTAATCCACCACTTCACATAGATCGAGCTCTTTCATCTCAAACTCAAAAGAGCTTTCTTCCATCTTTTCAAGGTCCAGCAGATCGTTTATGAGGTGTGTCATGCGCGCTGATTCTTCCTCTATGATTTTGAGAAACCTTCTGACGAGTTCTTTGTTTTCGAGGTCGTCTTCCAGCAGCGTTTCTGCGTATCCATGGATGGAAGTGAGAGGCGTTCTGAGTTCATGTGAGACCGTTGCGATGAATTCGCGCCTCATTTCATCCAGCTTCCTTTCCTTTGTCACATCATGGAAGAGAATGACAAAGATCTTGTCACCGCTCCTCAGGTCAACTGGAATCACCTTCACGTGAAAGTACTTCTTGTCGTTTTCTATGTATGTAACCAGTGTTCCTTCCTGCGGTTCCAGGCTTTTTATGGTTTCTTCGACCATTTCGTTTATGTAGTAATCCTCGAATATTTCGTAGTAGCGCCTTCCCTCAGGATTGATCCTATCCTGAACGAGTCTGCGAGCGGCTTCGTTCAAAAATGTGATGTTGCCCTCTCTGTCGAGGATGAATATGGGTTCACTGAGACTGTCGAGTATGGTGAGAAAATTGTCCCGGCTAACTTCCACACGGGCGATTCTATCCTTCAAATTGTCGATGTACTTTTTCAAACGTTCGAAAAGATAAAGTGGGGGAACATCCCTTTCCCCCAGCATATCCGCCACTTTTTTTATGAATATCCTATACTCAGATAATCTCTTTCTGAAGAAGAAAACAAGCAGGGCGAACAGCACGATTCCTGCTACGATCAAAAACAATTCCATGGATCACTCTTCCTTTCCTGGATCTCTGAACTTGTAACCTTTTCCACGAACGGTGATGATGTACTTCGGATTCGATGGATCTTCCTCTATTTTCGTTCTCAACCTTCTGATGTGCACATCAACCGTTCTTGTGTCACCGTAATAGTCGTATCCCCACAGTTTGTCAAGAAGTACATCCCTGCTGAAAACCTTTCCCTCGTTTTCCGCCAGAAATCTCAAAAGCTCGAATTCCAAAGGCGTGAGGTTCACTTTCTTTCCTCTTACCTTCACTTCGTATTTCTCCACATCGATCTCGAGGTCTTTGGCTGTGATCTTTTTTGGTCTTTCTTCTTTGCTCTGCACAGCAACAGACAGTCTTCTGAATATAGCCTTCACCCTCGCAAGGAGTTCTCTCACACTGAAAGGTTTCGTTATGTAATCATCGGCTCCAAGTTCCAGTCCAAGAACCTTGTCGAACTCTTCACCCTTTGCGCTCAGAAAGATGACAGGGGTGTTTCTGTATTTTTCCATGGATCTGATCTTTCTGACCAGCTCGAAACCATCCATTCCTGGAAGCATGATATCCACTATGAACATATCCACGTCTTCTTCGTTGGCAAGCTTCAGCGCTTCTTCTCCATCGTACGCCTTCAGAACGTCATAACCTTCCTTTGCCAGGTTGTATCCTACCAGTTCCAGAATTGCAGGATCGTCATCGACAACAAGGATCTTCTTCTTCGCCATTTTCAATCCCCCTGAGAGGGGCACACCTCCTTTCATGTGATTTCTATACTATTTTAACATTACGATTCAGATTTTGAAGACAGTCTCTTCCTGAACGTGTACCAAGAGGCAACGAACACAAACAGAAGAAAAAGTGAAACATAGAAAAGCACCATCGATTTGTTCTCGAAAAAGCTTTCCGGGCGAAATTCCATGTTGAATAGCCCTGCCAGATATTGAAGGACCAGAGCTGCCAAAACAGCGGAACCTACTATCACCGAAAGCATTCTTGCAAAGTCCTTTTCCTTTCTATAGGCCGTGATTCCTGCAAGAAAGCCTATCAGAACAGATAAGCCCAGCACTATCCAGTCCATATACTGCACATTCTGGATGTTGAAAGAATTCACCATGAAGTTTATCACATAATAGGCAAGAAAAGAAACAACAACGAAAGCTGCTAGAAAAACCAGGTACTTGTACAGAACGTATATCACAACCGCTGTCAAAACACCAACAGCCACCATGACGATCGTTCGTACGTTCTCATTGGAAAGATAATTGTTCAAGACCTCTATCTTTGATAGAAGAGGAAACACGAAGTTGATTCCCATCACAAATCCCAGCACGGCAAACGCAACGTGTTCAACGTACCTGGAGGCGAACATCAGAAAGAGGGCTGCAGGAAGGGAAAAGTACCAGTTCTCAACAACCAGTTTCAAAAAATCCCCTATCACCCTTTCCATAGGTATCCCTCCTCAATATTAAAACCAGAAACGCCCCACTGAGGGGGCTGGATTTCAAAGCAGAGGACAAAGTCACTCCTGAACCGCTTCGGCTTTTTCCAGGCTCTTCAGATACTCGTTCACTTTTTTGAAGAGTCTTTCCTTTCTCCTCGCTCCCTGGTTTTTGTGAATAACTCCCTTTGATACTGCTTTATCGATGGCAGCCTGTGCCTTCTTGGCGAGCTCTAGAACCACTTCCTTTGGCTCTCCGTTTTCAATAGCTTTGATGACTTCCTTTATTCTGTTTTTGAAAAAGGTCTTATAAGCTTTGTTCCTCTGTCTTCTTTTTTCAGAAACCCTGACTCTCTTCTTAGCAGATTTCGTGTTAGGCACTACTCAATCCCTCCCTCACATGTTGAAGGCTCTTTTCAGTTCATCGACCATATCAAGCTTTTCCCAGGTGAACTCCTCCTCGTTTCTGCCGAAATGACCGTAGGCGGCTGTTTTTCTGTAAATGGGTCTAAGAAGATTGAGTTTCTTTATTATAGCCCCCGGTCTGAAATCGAAGAGCTCTGTGATCACTTTGAGGAGCTTTTCTTCGTCAACTTTTGCTGTTCCAAACGTGTCGATCAATATGGAAACGGGTTTTGCGACACCTATGGCATAAGAGAGCTGTATGAGGAACTTATCTGCAAGACCTGCAGCAACCACGTTCTTCGCTACATATCTTGCCATATAGTGAGCCGATCTGTCAACTTTCGTTGGATCCTTACCGCTGAAGGCTCCTCCTCCGTGTGGTACCCATCCTCCATAGGTGTCAACTATTATCTTTCTGCCGGTGAGACCCGTGTCAGCCATTGGGCCACCAAGAACGAACCTTCCAGTTGGATTGACAAGAATTTTCATTTTGTCATCTCTGTATTCTTCCGGTATGACAGGATTTATAACGTGTTCGATGATCGCCTCTCTCAGATCCGCCTGGGAGATGTCGGGATCGTGCTGTGTGGATATGAGGACGGTGTCGACACGCACCGGTTTGTCGTCCTCGTACTCTATCGTCACCTGTGTTTTCCCGTCTGGCCTGAGGAATGGAAGAATACCCTTCTTCCTGACCTCAGCAAGTCTCATGGCCAAACGATGAGCTAGCGTGATTGGAAGTGGCATGTACTCGGGTGTCTCGTTTGTAGCGTAACCGAACATGATTCCCTGGTCTCCCGCACCAAGTGCCTCCAGTTCGTCCGCTACCTCTTCTCCGCTCTTTACCTCAAGAGCTTTGTCCACACCGAGTGCTATGTCTGGAGACTGGCTGTGTATGCTTGTGAGCACTCCACACGTTTCTCCGTCGAAACCATATTTTGCCCTCGTGTATCCTATCTCAAGGATCGTTTTTCTCACGATATCTGGTATCTCCACGTACGCCCTCGTTGTAACCTCTCCTGCTACAATGACCAGCCCTGTGGTTACGAGTGTTTCAACTGCGACTCTGCTCCTTGGATCCTGCTCGAGCATAGCGTCCAGTATAGCATCCGAGATCTGATCTGCAACCTTGTCAGGGTGACCTTCTGTGACACTTTCACTGGTGAAAAGTCTTCTCATCTCCCATCCTCCTTTCGCTGGTCGTATGACAGCCTTGATAGTTTATCATATCTTCTCTTAAAAGAAGGTTACGTTATTGTTTTTGAGCGTCTTCGTACTCTTCTTTGGTGATGAAACTGCCACCCTCGATGGAGACCGACACCGGCTTGTAAGAAGATGTGAACGTGGCAACAAGATGGATCTTGTTGGGGCATTTGGAGCCCACGTAGAGCTTATCTATCCTGTAGGGAACGCCTGGATTGTCATAGTCCACAATGAAGTCGTATCCTCTCCTCAGATGACTTCTGAACATCTCTCCACACCGTTCACACTTTATGTAAACAACCAGGGCCCCTTTTTCTCTGTAGAAAGGATCCCTGTCCAGGTTCTTTTTCCTTTTCCCGAAGAATAAAAAGAGCACCTCTTCACCTCCTTTGCAGATAGAAGGAAAACTCCTTTTTCATACCCCATGTATCCTCCAGCACGATGGTGTACTTGGCAAAGTCTGGGAATTTTCCGATTTCTGGAAATTTATTGACCTTCACAAGGGAGGAGAACGTCTCTGGAAAGAGTTTGTACCAGAGTTCAAATCTGTACGCCGCCGATACGGACTTTCTGTCGTACACTCCCCAGACATTTGTAAACTCAGACCATGGGATCTGTTCAAAGGAGATCTGATAGATCTCTTCTCCTTCCATCAGAAGTGAGATCTTTTTGAGCCCCAGAGTGTTGTTGAATCCTCTTGAATAGGCCTTTATGGAAAGAACCGGGAAGTTTCCAGTGAAAGGGTAGGTTCTGTTTTCAATGAAGTCATAAACGTTGTCTCCTATTTTCAACTTTTCCAGGAAGATATCTTCGTCCACGGGCTTTTGAAGGTTCAGAAAATTCGATGGATCGTAAGAGATTTCTTCTTTTTTATCTCTTATCTCAAAGTGGGCGTGCGGTATGGGCGCTTCCCCGGTAGTACCGGAGTATCCTAGAACTTCTCCCTTTTCAAACCAGATCTCTCTTTCTGGAAACTCCACAACGATCCTCACATCTCCAAATTCTTCTTTCAGAGAATCAACGATCACTTCGAGTTTCTTTGCAAACCTGCTCAAATGAGCGTACAGTGTTCTGTAGCCGTTTTCATGTTCCAGAACCACCGTATAGCCGTATATATCGTCTCTGTCGATCTCGAGTCTGACAAGCCATCCCCTCTCAGAAGCGTAGATGGGAACGCCTTCCTTCAAACCAGTGGAGAAATCCATTCCCATGTGAAAATGAGGTCCTCTGTTTCCACTTCCTCTGTACTCCCCAAAAGTCGCAGAAACACGCGGAGAATCAACAGGTGGAGAAAAAGAAAAGACCGAGGAAAAAAGGACGACTAGAACCACCATCAAAAGCCATTTTTTCACAGTGATTCCCTCCTCATTCTCTGGCAGATTTTGCAATATCCATCAGTTTCTTTCTCAGAAGAAGTCTTTTTGCAGGTTTTATCCTGTCTATTATAAGCACTCCGTTCAGATGATCGAACTCGTGTTGAAAGACCCTCGCAGGATACCCCTCTAGTTCCTCTTCAACGAACTCTCCACGAACATTCTGATATCTCACCTTCACCTTCTTACTCCTTTCTATTTCGACGAAGATCTCGGGAAAGCTCAGACAACCCTCTTCCGCTATTTCCGTTTCAGAACTGGCTTCGAGGATCTCGGGATTTATAACCGCCACAGGGCCGTTTCCCACATCCATCACAAAAAACCTCTGGGATATTCCAACCTGAGGTGCCGCAAGTCCCACGCCATCGTAGTGATACATCGTCTCTATCATCCTCTCTATCGTTCGCTTCAAAACTTCATCGAACTTTGTTACGGGTTTTGCCCTTTTTCTCAAAACAGGATCTCCGAAGACCCTCACTCTGTACACGATTCATACACCTCCCTGAGTTTCCTGAGACAACCTTCGTTGGTGAGAAACGGATGTATGGGTGTTACAGAAACATAACCTTGCCGAACCACCTTGTAATCCACGTCCTCTCGATCGTCGTCTTCCACCACTTCTCCCATCATCCAGTAGTACTTCTCTCCAAAGGGTGATATTCTCTCTTCGAAATAGTCGTTCCACCTTCTTCGACTCTGTTTTGTCAGTTTCCAGCCCTTTATTTCACCGATGGGAACGTTTATGTTCAGCATGGTGAAAGGATCAAGAAGTGAGAGATCGAACTCCTTCAAAAAGCCTATCAGGAATCTTGCCGCTCCTTCGAAATCGGGACTTTCGTAACTTGCACTTGAGATCGCTATCGATGGTATGTTCATCATGGCACCTTCCATGGCTCCGGAAACGGTACCAGAGTAGAGGATGTCCATTCCCATGTTCGGACCTCTATTGATCCCACTCACCACGAGATCCACTCTCTTTTCCATGATCACGTTGTAGCCGAGTTTGACACAGTCTGCAGGTGTCCCCGTTGTGGAGTAAGCCACCACGTCTTCACTTATGAAAACCCTTTTCATCCAGAGTGGAACGTGTATGGTGATGCTGTGTCCCGTTGCACTTCGCTCTTTGTCCGGTGCCACAACGAAGACTTCGTGCTCTTTCGAAAGGTACTCCGCCAGCAGGATTATTCCTTTAGAATTTATCCCGTCATCGTTCGTCAAAAGTATCCGCATCCTCTACCTCCCATTTGGTTTCTTTTCCAATTTTTTTCCAGAGTTTCCACTTGAATGGCACCTCTACATCTTCGAACCCTTTATCCATGAACACTTCCCAGCTTCCGCAAAAATCAATTCTACCATCTCTCATGTGCAGTATCACATCGAAATCTTCCAGATATTCCAATTCGTGAGTGGCAATGATAATTCCCTTCCCCTCTTTTTTGAGATCTTCTATCACTTTTGATATCTCTCTCTGAGAGGGAGGATCGAGCATGGAAAGAGGCTCGTCCAGAGCCAGAAAATGTGTATCGCGCGCCAGCATGGAGGCGATGGCCAGTCTCTGTTTCTGACCTCCAGAAAGATTTAAAGGATCCTCTTTTTCTAACCCGGCGAGTCCCACAAGTTCGAGAACCCTTTTTATTCTCCTTTGCATCTCATCCCTGTCGAGACCGAGTATCTCAAGAGAAAAAGCCACGTCTTCTTCAACAGTGGCACCGATTATCTGTGAAGATGGATTCTGAAAGACGTATCCAACGTTTTTTCTGAGCGTGAGAGGATCGGCAGGTGTTCCGTCTATGAAAACGTTTCCTTTTGCCTCCAGAAGACCCGATATCACCTTCAACAAGGTGGTCTTTCCAGAACCGTTTTTTCCGACCAAGATGTAGAGTTTTCCCGTTTCGAACTCCATGCTCACGTTTTCTAGCACACGTCTTCCGCTGTATTCAAAAGAGACATTACTCAACGTTATCTTCATCTTCCTTCAGTCCTTTTACTGATCTGTAAACCCTTATCCCACCGGTTTTGCAGAGCTCCTCTACGTTTCCGAAAACCTCTCTCATGTACTCCTTTATACGTCTTCCACCCTTGTTGTGGTAAGCCACCATTTGAAGGCTTCCACCGTCTTCCAGAAACTCAGGTGCCCTTTCCACGATCTCCATCCACACCTCTTTGCCAGCAACTATGGGCGGGTTGCACACGATCATGTCGAACTTCATGCCTTCCCATGGTTCGTAGAGATTTCCCCATCGTATATCGACTTCCACGTTGTGGTCTTTTGCGTTTATCTTGGTGAACTCCACCGCCCGTTTATTTATATCGCTCATGTAAACCTCCAGATCTGGATACTCTTTTTTCAGGACGATCCCTATCACACCGTACCCACATCCCAGATCGAGCACCCTTTTTCCGTGAACCTTCATGTTCTCAAGGAGAACCTTCGTTGCCTTGTCTATCCTACCGTAGGAGTACACGCCTGAAGGTGTCTTGAAGACATACTCGTGTCCATTCTTCAACACGAGTTTTGCTTCTCTGACCCTGAGTTTCGATGTGGGTTCCACCGTGTAGTAATGTTCGAACTTTTTCTCACCCATCTTTTTCACCTCTCCTCAGGTCTTCCTCAAGATTTTCCAGTGTCTCAAAAAGAAAGGATGCAAACTTTGGATTTTCTGGGGCCCACAGCCCGTCTTTTTTCAACTTGCCGGTGTCTATTTCATAGCCTCTCCCGTCTTTTTTCCTCAGCACGTACCAGTTCACGTTCGGATCAGATAGAATCAGACTCACCAGTGTGCTTGCCAGATCTCCTATGGGCTGGCAGTCAACACTTTTCAAATTGAAAGAAGCCTTCACAACCGTTCCTTTCCCAGGATGAGTCCACAGACTGACCCTACCTCCAGATTGTTCTGCTGCCTGCTTGAGGAAGGGAAGACCAAGCCCCACTTTTCTCAAACGGGGATCTCTTGTTGTGAAGAACGGATCGAACACCTTCTCCGGATCCTCTATTCCCGGTCCATCGTCTTCCACGGTGAACGTGAACCATTCGTCAGTTTCTTCTATTATTATCTTTACATTTCTGGCACCTGCCTTCACCGAGTTCTGAGCAACGTCCATCAAATGATCTGCTATCGTTCTTAGCATCCCTTCACCTCTCAACACCAAGAAGTGCAAAGATCTTTGCGTCCTCCACCATATGGGATATCCTTCTGTACTCGTTTGGTTGATGTGCAGTTTCCTCTATGGTACTCCAGACAACAGCAGGCCAGCCTTTTTTTCTGAAGAAAACCGCACAGGTGCCTCCCCCGATACCACCAGCCCTGGCCTCCAGACCTCTTAGACTTCTCAAAATACTCGAAAGTTTCACAACGAGTTCAGAATCAACCGGCGTGGGATCTGGAGCAGGCTGTTTCACCACCACCTCAAGTTCCGCTCCTCTTCCGTCAAGGATCGACTCCACGGTGGACAGAACGTCGTCAAGATCGTAGCGCGGAAGGACTCTGCAATCGAAGTAGAAGACGAATCTTCCTGGAACCGTGTTCACGTTATCCACGGTCTTTTCCGAACGGGTTGGCTCGAAGGTGCTGAGTGGCTCGTCGAAGAGTTCGTCTTTTTCTGAATATTTCCTGTGGAGTGTCTCATCCAGCTCCGTTATGATCTGCGCTCCTTTTCTGAGGGCGTTCTCTGTGGTCCTCGGCCTTGAGGCATGACCCTGCTTTCCGTTCACCGTCACTTTGAACCAGAGAATGCTCTTTTCTGCAATCTCTATGAAGTCTCCCCTCTCGTTTCCAGCATCGGGCACCAGAAACATGTCATCTGGCCTGAAAACACCCTTTTCTATGAGGCACTGGATTCCATATCTGCTTCCTGCTTCCTCATCGGCAACGAGCGCAAGACCAAAGTTGTACTCGGGAACTACGCCTAATTCCATGAGGGCCTTCCCCGCGTATATAGAAGCAACCATCGACCCGCCGTTGTCCTCAGCACCTCTTCCATACACCCTGTCATCTTTCACAACGGGGGTGAAAGGATCCGTCTTCCACAGCGAAAGATCCCCGGGCGGAACAGTATCTATGTGCGTTACTATCCACAGGGTTTTGCTTTTGTCTTTGCCAGGAATCGTCGCAAGCAGGTTCGATCTCCATATTCCATTCTGGTCTTTTGTATCATAACGCTGAACACTGTATCCCATTTTTCTGAGAAGTTCTTCGAGCCAGTCGGCTTTCTCTTTTTCTCCAGGACCACCGAAGGCTGGGTTCACTGAGTTGATCGATATGAACCTTTTCAGGGAATCCACCATCTCGTCTTTCAATTCTTCTATCTTTTTTGTTATCTCCATCTGAAACACCTCCCAAGTACAAGTATATCTCTC
This sequence comes from Thermotoga sp. SG1, assembly GCF_002865985.1. Classification (NCBI taxonomy): domain Bacteria; kingdom Thermotogati; phylum Thermotogota; class Thermotogae; order Thermotogales; family Thermotogaceae; genus Thermotoga; species Thermotoga sp. SG1. Next base: position 57,350 of record NZ_LNDD01000002.1, on the reverse strand, counting down.
TAAAAAAATATTTGAAATAACCCCGTGGAATTTTATATAATTGATTGATAGAAAAAATTTAGGGAGGTGTTCACATGGCAGAGTTCTTTCCAGAAATCCCAAAAGTGCAGTTTGAAGGTAAAGAAAGCACAAACCCGTTTGCATTCAAATTCTACGATCCAAACGAGGTGATCGACGGTAAACCTCTCAAGGACCATCTGAAATTCTCCGTTGCCTTCTGGCATACCTTCGTGAACGAAGGAAGAGATCCGTTCGGAGATCCAACGGCCGATCGTCCCTGGAACAAGTACACCGACCCTATAGACAAGGCCTTTGCAAGGGTGGATGCTCTCTTTGAATTCTGCGAAAAACTCAACATCGAGTACTTCTGCTTCCACGACAGAGACATCGCTCCCGAGGGAAAAACACTGAGAGAGACAAACAAAATTCTGGACAGAGTGGTGGAGAGAATCAAAGAGAGGATGAAAGACAGCAACGTGAAACTCCTCTGGGGTACCGCAAATCTCTTTTCACATCCAAGATACATGCACGGTGCAGCGACAACCTGCAGTGCAGATGTTTTTGCGTACGCAGCTGCCCAGGTGAAAAAGGCCCTCGAAATCACCAAAGAACTCGGAGGAGAAGGATATGTCTTCTGGGGCGGGAGAGAAGGATATGAAACACTCCTCAACACGAACCTTGAACTTGAACTCGAAAACCTCGCCCGCTTCCTCAGAATGGCCGTGGATTACGCAAAAAAGATCGGTTTTACCGGACAGTTCCTCATTGAACCAAAACCAAAAGAACCCACCAAACACCAGTACGACTTCGACGTTGCAACCGCCTATGCCTTTTTGAAGAGTCATGGTCTCGATGAGTACTTCAAATTCAACATCGAGGCGAATCACGCCACGCTCGCTGGCCATACCTTCCAGCATGAGCTGAGAATGGCAAGAATTCTTGGAAAACTCGGAAGTATCGATGCAAACCAGGGAGATCTTCTTCTTGGATGGGATACCGACCAGTTCCCAACAAACGTCTACGATACAACTCTTGCCATGTACGAAGTGATAAAAGCGGGAGGCTTCACAAAAGGCGGGCTCAACTTCGATGCGAAGGTGAGGAGGGCTTCTTACAAAGTGGAGGACCTCTTCATAGGGCACATAGCGGGAATGGACACCTTTGCTCTCGGCTTCAAGGTGGCATACAAACTCGTGAAGGATGGTGTTCTGGATAGATTCATCGAAGAAAAGTACAGAAGTTTCAGGGAGGGCATCGGAAAGGAAATTGTTGAAGGGAAAGTGGACTTTGAAAAACTCGAAGAGTATATAATAGACAAAGAGACGATAGAACTTCCATCTGGAAAGCAGGAGTACCTCGAAAGTCTTCTCAACAGCTACATAGTGAAGACCATTCTGGAACTGAGGTGACCCAGAATTTGAAACTCCTGAACATTAAAAGGCTGATTTTTCTTGCTCTGATCGTAGCTGGAATTGTAGCGATCATAGTTGCATCCGGTCAGGAAAAGAAGGTGAAATTTCCAGAAGGAGAGATTGTGATCACCGATGGAAAGAAATCTCTGAAACTCCGTGTTGAAATAGCAAACACACCTCTTCTGCGTTCAATTGGCCTGATGTACAGAGAGAGCATCCCGGACGATTTCGGGATGCTCTTTGTTTTCGAAGAAGATACAAGAAGCGGCTTCTGGATGAAAAACACCTACGTTCCCCTCGAAATCGCCTTTATAGACAGAAATGGCATCATATTTTCCATTCAGGAAATGGAGCCATGTGAAAAAGAACCATGCAAGGTTTACTATGCTCCAAAACCATTCAAATACGCTCTGGAAGTGAAGAAGGGCTTTTTCGAAAGGCACGGATTTAAGGTAGGAAGTAGGATTTCAATAGAAAAATAAGCGGAAAAATTCTCAAACAAAAACATAGTGGGTTTTCATCTTTTTTGCCTTGTACATCCTCGAGTCGGCCACTTTCAAGAGTTCTTCCAAATTCGTTCCATCCTCTGGAAATTTTGCAACACCCACGTTGGCAGATATGTGGGTTTCAGTGCTCCCTATTCTAACGGGCATCTTGAAAGCAGAAAAAAGTCTCTCCAGGAAAGAATCCAGGTAATCTTCCTTCATATCGTATAACAATAAAGCGAATTCATCTCCTCCAAAACGGGATATGACGTCGCTTTTTCTTATCCGGTCAATAATCCTCTTCGATATGGTTTTCAAAACCTCATCGCCGAAAGGATGACCGTAAGTATCGTTTATCTTCTTAAAACCAGAAAGGTCCAAAAAGAGTATAAAAACCTTCTTGCCCTCACGTTTTGCAATGTCGAGATATTTGCCCCCAAATTCGAAAAAATAACGCCTGTTTGGAAGCCCTGTTAGAGGATCGTGATAGGCCATGTGCTCCAGTTCTCTTACATTGAGATAGAAATCCTCACATTCTGATGCAGAAAGCAATGACTGGATCAACAAGATAGTTTCTTTCTCCAACGGTTTCTTCAAGTAAAGTAGCAACATTTTTCGACACTCACTGTCTTTTATGAGGGAGACCACAGCGGCATCCCTCTGAAACTTGAAAAGTTCTAACACCTCGTCTATCGTGAAAGAAAAACCTTCTTTGAAGAAAAGAGGAACCTTCCCCACTGATAATTTCACAGAGAGTTCTTCCCTTTCGTTTTCCAAAAGAACAAACCCCTGTACACTTTGAATGGAACCCAGTGTTCTTTTCAAAAGTTCGTGATGGCCATTTTTCATGTTTCCCCCCACCTCAAAAAAGAGCGGCCAGAGCCTTTTAGGCTCGTGGCGCGCTCTTTTCAAAACACAGAGAAGTTCGGGATCCTTATCATTTGATATTGTATCACAATTTCATGATAGAACATCATTGAACCGACCGTATCCGTAATTTGTCTTTGCACCAAGTCCATAGACTTTGAGCATCTCTATGAATCTTTCTTTTATCTCTTTCTTTTCTGAATCTTTGATCGACCTTTCGAGATCTTCCAGAACTGTAAACTGAAATATTCCTTCTCCCACAACGATGTATTTCACAGGAACTGGATCATACCAATCGTTCGGTGGAGACTTTTCTTGCATGTAATAAGGTTGAAAGTGTGGATTGATGATGTCAACTGAGAGTCTCAAATCTGATACAGGTATCGCATCGAGAAAGATCAATGCTCCCTCCTTTTCTTCATCCCCAAAGATATGAGAGAATTTGTCAAATTCCCCATTTTCGTAAAGAAAACTGGCGAAAGTTCCTTTTATGGCACTTCCTGGGATAACAGGAACACCGTAGTTTCTGGAGAGTGTGATACCGACCTCGACAGGAGAAGGAGATCCAGCCCCCACAAGGAGTTTGCTTCTCACCTTCATTTTTAGATTGATTATTGGTTTTCTTTTTTCATGAATGAGTTTCCGACGTGTTTGCAAAATATCTAAGATGTACTTTTTTTCCTTGAGATTTTGAAGAAGATCAATCATTTTTTTAAGAATTCCCTCTTTGTTATTATCGCTTTTTTTCAAAGAAAAGAAACTGTACTTGTCCCAATACAAACTCAAATTTTTACTCTCTGGAAGATTCATTTTTCTCACCACCTATGAGGATCTCTGCACACCTTTTGAGCCATTTTGAAGCCTCGAGTGCCGCTATCTGAATCTTCAAGTATTTTTCGATATCGATATTGTTCATCATATCTTCAGATAAATTTCCTATGCCCGTCATCTCTTCGATCAATTTCTTAAGATGATTTAATACCGTATTCTTTTTCTTTTCTTCGAGGAAGATCATTGCTCCAAGGATACCATTTTGCACGATTAAACTTCCCAGTTTTTTCACTGTTTTGAGATAGTCATCTTTTTCTTTCTCAGATACTTTGTCGTTTTCAGATATTTCCCTGACTAGCTCCATAGCTTTTTTCCCAAGTTTAAGACTGAGAATCTCCATCTTCATCCCCCCACGCGTAGATCCACACCATACCTTTTCCAACGGTTTCTTTTCCTCCGATATTAACGAGATTACCGTGTACTGTACTTTTAAAAGTCTCCATCAAAGAATCTTTCATGTTGTTGTAATAACTTTTTCTCACCACAAAGTACATCACCGTATCTTGCGGCAGATATTCTTCATACCACAACCCACCTTCTTCGACTGTTTTTGTCTCCCTGTTAATCCTTATTCTCGGCACTACTTCTGTCATGCTTTGAACTATCTCAGAAAAGAGAGTATCGTTCACTATGACCACATCACTTTTTATCTTGTTTTTCAAATAATCTATCGGTGCACATCTAGAAATTTTGGCTATCAACCTTCTTGTTTTTGGAAGATCTATATCAACTGCCTCCAGTTTTATCTCCTCAAGATAGACTTTTCTCGCATCGAAGAGAGGAAGACACTTGTCGTAATCTATCTTTGCCCTTTCTTCTATTTCTTTGATAACCTCTTCTTCATCGACCGCTTTTGCAAATCTTACCAAGACAAGGGGACAAGTGACCCAAACGAAAAGTTTGTCCGGGTTTCTAACAGGAAACAGAAGTATCTTTGCTTCGGAGAAGTTCAGATTTCCAGGTTTAGTTTCTTCTCCACTTTCAGGATCGCTTCCGAATATCTCTATTTCTTTACCCTTGTCTTTGCTATTCACTCTGAAATACGCCCTCAACGCTCCTTTTATTCCCTGTATAACGGGAAACTTCGTGGTTCTTTCCCTTTGAATCGGAAGATCAACAACACCCGTTTCAAAACCAGTTCCCGCGTGAACCTGGGTTTCTGCGTAGAGGAGAAAAACCTGCTTTTCTTCCATCTTCCTATCCCTCCCTAAGTTTTTTCCATTCCATGAACACGTACCTTCCGAATCCAAAGTCCCTAAGTTCACTTTCCTCATGCTCATTTTCATTGGCTTTATCACCAAGATAGTAAACCGCACCAGGAGATACTGCATGATAAATCTTCTTGGGCATTTTCTTCTGAAGATCCCATCCTGACACTGGAAGTTTTCGTACACCAACCGTTGTCAGAATCTTTCTTCCTACCAAAGTCCTCGAAGAAGGAACACCTCCACCACTGAACACGGCAGGGGTCACGAGGTAAACCGCGACATTTTCCTTTTCAAGAGGATCAAACACATCCGTTTTTATCTCCTCGATCTCCACGTTTACCCATCTACTTCTGAATCCAAGGAATACCCCTTCAATTTCGGATATCAATTCTGCTGTTCTTTCATCGTCTGTTAGCATAACGAAGCCGCCGTTTCTGAACCTGTAGTAGGATATCGAGTATATCATTCTCTCTCTGGCTCTTTTCTTATCAGTTTCAAGGGCAATTCCCACACGGGTTTCTCTGGCAACAAACTCAGCATGTTTAAGGGAAACGGCCTTGAAACTTTCTCCTTTTCTCATCCTTTCGAGTTCTCTCAGTTCAATGAAATCTTCCTCGATTTTGCTGTCTGCGTCTAATTCTGGTTTCCAGGGAAGAAATCCTTCTTCCGTTTCCAGAACCGGCATGGTTTTGTACTCATCACCAACTTTGTACACATTCTTTGGAATGGGAAAGCAGATTTTCTTTCCGTCGGAGGTGTTCTCAAAGATGAAAGGTCCGAACATCCTGATCGTTCCTGCCCTTTCTGAATCTCCGGGGTCAAAATCTTTGCCTCTTCTCATCAAAGCAGTCCTGACGGCTCCATAAAAGGGAAACGATGTTGGAAAAACACTCTCCACTCTGTCCGAGAAGGAGAAACTTCTCACTTCGCGAAAACCAACCCAATCTTCGGGTTCAAAAAATATTCCCCACAGTTTCACGAAACTTCACCTCTCTTCATGGTACGAAAAGTTATCAAAAATTCGAGAGTGTTCGAAACGGCCTCTGCGAAGGTAAAGTGTAAATCCTTCATGTAGAAGTCGACCATCTTTTTCAGGTGGTCTTTGAGTTCTTCTATTATCTTCTTCTCATCTTTTTCTGTATGGATAGATCTTTTCAAAACATATTCTATGAACTTTTCAAAGTATTCTTCGAAGAGAACATAATCTGGAGAAAGAAGTTTGTACAGGCTTCGGTGGGAGACTTTTTTGTTCTCCATATCTTCCAGGATCTTCAAGGATCTGTCAACCACATCCATATCGCCTATTTCCCACTTCGATCCAATGAAGATCATCTGACCAGATCTTTTCACATGAGAGATGCAGAAGGCATTCCGACCATATCTGTTCTTTGCCTGTCTTTCCGCTGCTCTTGCCATTTTCAGGGCCACCTGAAGTGGAAATTTGTGATGGACAACGGCAATACCTGCACTCATTGTGGTATTTTCACCCATCAATGGGGCAAATGGTTCGCCATTTAGATAGAGAATTCCATCTTTTGCTACAAACTCTTTCCCCTCTATCTCTACTCCCTTTCCAGAAAAGAACTTTCTCAACTTGTTGGCACATTCCAAAACACTGTCTGCAGGAAGAAGTGCCAGAACATCGTCCCCACCACTGTAAATGAGCATACCCTTGTGTTTCTCTACTATACTACTAACAAATTGAGAAAAGATTCCAAGGGTTCTTGAAACACCTCTGTGGTACGCGGGCTGGATTGTTCTTATCTTTCTTAAAATTTCCCACACCTTGCTCAATTCTTCATTTCTTTCGAAAGCATCTTTGACTTTTGGATGAACCACTTTTTCCAGAGGAGGGGCTTTTTCTCCAAACATCCACTTTCCCATCTGATCTCCATCCATCAGAAGAACTCCAATGTACCCGTTCTTGAACTTCCCAGGATCTTTGATATTCTGATTTGCTTCGTTGTTCTTTGCAATATCTGTCGTTGAATCAAATTTTAGTTTGATTCCAATAATCTCTGGAAGGAGTCTTTTCACGGCATTCAGTGTTCCAAGTTTGTCAACCTTTTCTATATCCTCCCACAAAACACATGCTCTGACTCCTGCCCCGAAATCGTCTGCATCCATAAGATCCGGAAAACCCGGGTAAATATTTTCTTCGTACTTCGGAAAAGATCTGGCTGCCTTTTTTGCGGCAAGTTTTGCAGAAAGAAGTTGATGAAAATATCTGTAGAACGCACCCGAATTCTCCTTGTATCCACCGTGGTCTTTCACTATTTTCAAAGCCTCTCTGAACTTTTCTATATCCTTTCCCACGAAAAGTTTTTTTATGGTCCTTTCAACTTCGTCGGGATTGGAAAAAGACACACTTGCTGTTTGTATATCGGGGAAAAGACCTACTTGGCAGTTGAAGGATTCCTCGTTGAATGTATATTTATATTTCTTCAGTTTTTCCTTTGTTTTATCAGTGAGTTCTTTCCACCTGTCTTTAATTGATTTTTCGCAGTCTTCGAGAATGCATTTTACTTCCGATTCTGGAACTATTGCGACGAAAAGGTTCGGAAGAGATGCGACGCTTTCGTTCGAAGGTACAGGACAGTAGTTTCCAAGATAGACCCCCATATCATTGAGAGTTTTTTCAACAAAGTAGTTCCCTCTTAAATAAGGAGATATGATGGAATCGAAACCGTATTTTTTCCCAACAGTTTCTATGGCGGCGTAGATGAGATACGAGAGAAGATAGCTTCCTGCCCACAAATCCCTTGCCTTTCTGGCCTGGGAAATGATCTCCTGAACAGGGCCTATTGCAACCGCTATTAGAGAAGCTTTTATTTCATTGCCTTCTAAACAGCCCTTCAGGGCAGATGTGACGTCCAAGTGGTCTATTATCGAGTGGTTGGCTATTCTGGTATCCGCTGGAAGAAACTGGCTTCCGTTCACAAGGTAGGGCAGATTCCACCAGAGAGCATGGAAGAGTTTTTCATAAGAATGGTTTTTCTCTTTCAATTCTTTCAATCTGCCATCCAGGAGCCTTTTCATTTCTTCGATGTTCTGGCTTTGAAAGAAATCTTTCACTTCATTTAGTTCTTCTCCGGTGAAAGGATGGACAAAAACAGTTTCAGCGAATGAGACGTAAATCTGCTTTCCAATTCTTTCATATGGAATCGGGAATCTGTCCATGGCACTTGCCAATGGGTCTTCTCTTCCTCTTTCGGGTTCGACCTCAAGGGTTTGCAGGATCTTTTTTGATACTTCTTCATGTTTTATAACATCAAAGGCCTTCGTTATAGGATCATGGAAAAGAGCGGATATCTTGGATTTCCAGAATTCTTCTCTGTTATTCACGAATATCCCCCCTGAAGCTCCTCAAAGCCTTGTGTTTTTAAGATACTGGTGACTTTTTCATAATCCTCCTTTTCTTTCACAAAAACCTTGACTTCGAAATCCTGTGATTCTTTATCTTTAATCACTTCCGCTATCAAACTGCCGTCTTTTTCAGATGTTACATTGCTTCTCATGAGAAGGAAGATCAACTCCCAATTCTTTTCATCTTTTCGGTGAGCAGAAATAAAGAGTGGAGATGCTTTTCTTCCCTTATCGATTCTTCCCTTATCGATTTTGAGTTCTTTCAGGGATGAAAAGACAACTACTTTTCTACCTTGAAACCCTTTCCCTTGATATTGAAGAGGAAGGCCCAATATAGCAGTGGGCACGTGTATTTTTGCTTTTCGCGAATTCACCAAGTGATTTTTGATGTGTCTAACACAATCTCCGTCGGAATATCTGAGTTGTTTTTTCAGTTCGATATAAACGTTAGCAGCTTCCTTTAAAGCTTCAATGACATTTTTTACCTTTTTTGCGGGAGATTTTAATATCATACAATCAGCGAAATTTGGAAATTCTGGCATTTCTTCGAATTTGGTTGGTTGCAACCTGAGTCTAATGTTGCTTTTGGAATTGTGTTTCTTTACAAATTCTCTTATTGCTTCTTTACAATTTTCTATAGCTCCAATATAATCGTTTCTATCAAGAGAAGGGTCTATTATTTCAAATTCTCCGAATCCTTTTCTGGTTTTCGCTCCAAAGCCAGAAAACGTGGAAACAAGCCACAACAGATTCAAGATAATTTGTTTGATATTTTCATCTCTTGTGTGAAGGAATATACTGAACCTGGCTTCAGGAGGAAGATATTCATAGACCGCCTTGTTATTTTCATCGTACAGTCCATACAAAAAATATCTGAGGGATTTTAGAGATTCGCATATTTGAACCTTGTATCCTTTCTTATTGTTTTTTTCTACAAAGGTTCCCAGAGTTTTCGGTTCACCATATGTTCTAACTTCCAACCCGAACGGTGCCTTTCTTTCTTGAGATCCGAAGATCAAACTCTCAAGATATTTCAAACCTTTGTATTTTTCATTGTTCCATCTTTTTTGTTCTTTGTCACTGAGATTTTCCGTGTCCTCAAATGTGTAAATATCTATTATCGTTGGAGCGATCGCTCTGAACCAGAATCTGAGAACACCTTTGATACTCTGTGAACTCAATTCGAAGGAATAGCTTGCCCCCCTTGAAAACATTGGCGTCACAATTCTGCACTTGATTTGTTCCAAAACCGTCACCTCCCTCAGAGGATGAACCCATTATCAGATTTCTCTAAACCCAGTGCCTCCAATTCGAAAACTTTTCTAGAATCCATCACATAAAACCTCACAGAATCTTCTTTTTTGTCAATCAATCTTTCTATCTCTAATTTTAACTTCTCGTATTTCCCTGGAGAAAGTTCGCCTTCAAGAACGGAGTTTTGGACCCATTTCAGATATTTCCTTGCAGTCTTTAGGATTTTTGCAACACGCTTTTCGTTAACGTCATAAACCATGATGATATACATGATGATCACTCACAAAAGAGGTTCGTACAACTTTTCTCCCAAAAGATGTTTTTCAAGTTTGTAAAGTTCCATCTTTATGAGAGATCTCAACGAGACATTTCGGTTCAACTTTTTGTGAAAGACAGTTTCTCTGAGAACTTGTTCGTAGTTTTTTATGAAAAGACTCTTTCCTTGATCGTTCAACATCAAACCTTCAGAAACCTCATCGAAATGCTTTTCGTTTATTTGTTTTGTATTAACAAGGTTCAAAAACAATCTGTCTACGATGACCGGTTTGAAGAGCTCTGAAATATCCAGATTCAGTGTGAACCTTCTGAAATTGGTCTCATGTAGATATCCAATTCTCGGATCAAGATGAGTCTGATATATGAGGCTCAAAATGGTGGTGTAAAGGAGGGAATTTCCAAAACTGATCAAGGTGTTTGCAAAGTTTTTTGGAGGTCTTCTGGTTCTTTTTCCTATGCGAAACTCTTCGTCAAATACCAGTTCGTCCAGCTTTGAGTAATATTCTTCTCTTGCATTTCCTTCTATTCCCATCAGTTCAGAGATGTCCTCTGCTTTTTCTGTTTTTTCTTTGTATTCTCTGAGAGAATCGTCTGTCACCTTTCTTTTCTTTAAAAATCCGATCATGCTCTGGATCGATCCAGAAACAATCCTTTTTGCAAGAAACAGACGCTTCTTTTTATCGATGCAGTGTTCTGCCTGCTTCAAGATCAAAAAACCACTATTCAAGTATTCTCTGGGATAAAAGGTGCCTACATAGTACCCTTCTCTGTTAAAAAAATGAAGAGGGATTCTTTTCTGGGTGAGAAACTCCAGGAACCTTTTGTTCAGATCAACTTCCCCAAACACCTTTATGTCCATCACGTTTTCAACAGGAATGTACTTCTTTCCAGATTCTGTTTCGATACATATGGTGTTTGCCTTTCTTCGCAAACTTCCGCTGGTGAAAAGATACACACTTTCCATCTTTCCACCTCACGAGAAACAAAACAGCTCATACCCACACTTTCTACAAATTCCTTTTCTTTCGGGAAGTGGTGGGAGATCTTCTTTTATCAGAAGAGAAATTTCTTCGATCACCTTCTTTATTTTTTCTCTTTTCTCTTCTGTCAATTCAACGGTGATCCTTCTGTTTTCCGCTGGCACTATGATCTCTCCTTTTGCTTTCACTCCTCTCTCTTCCAGCCTGAAAAGATAGTACAAAAGCTGAAGTTCAGCTCCCTTGATCGAAGCAGATGATTTCTTAACTTCCCCTACAACCTTCACTCCATCTCTCTCGAAAAGCATGTCCACTTTCATTCCTGGAAGATTGGGACCTGAGTTGTAATCTTCATGAAGAAACCTTCCTATTTCGATGTACATGTTGTTTTGATCAGGAACGATGTTTCGAGACATGAGCCAGGCTTCTCTTTTGCAGTTGATGTAACTCAGAACAACCGAGCCTGAGATCAAATCACAATCACCTCGCCTGAGCCTTCCACCCTGAGCCCCTTGATCGGATGGTACCAGTTGTCAAGAACGTTTCTTGGAATAACCACCATGCCTGCTATCGTCTCAGGATACACAGCATCTTTCTTTACCCTCGCGCTCACGATGTAGGGGGAAAGTTCCCTAAAAAGCTTCTTCAAAATCGAGAAACTCTCTCTTGTTCTTTTTTTGTCGAAAAACTTTTGAAACTCTTCGAAAACTCTTTCAGATTCTTCATCTACCAAAACAACAAATGGAACCGTCGGCTCCGGTGTGATGAGACTAAATTGTCCTATTTTCGCGAAGTTCAATATCTCCAAAGCTTCACCGATCTTCTTTGCATCGGGATTTCCAAATCTGTTTACGTGATCAAAAAATCTTTCTACAAGTTCGAAAAATTCACTCTCTTCTAAGGTTTCATAATTTTCCAATATCTTTTTTGCGGTGTCTGTAAGGAACCTTCCATAAACGTAAGAAGAGAAAAGAACGTTTCGCTTGTCCTTGACCGGAGCGACGATCACTTCTCCTTTCTTTGTTTCAAAGTGCCTGTTACATCTGCCCGCTGCCTGAACAATACTGTCAACGGGTGCTATGTCCCTTATCACCCTTTCAAAGGAGATGTCTACCCCCGCTTCCACAACTTGAGTTGTTACACATATGTCGTATTCGTTTATTTTGGATACAATTTCCATTCTGTGTTTTGGTATCACTCGGGAAGAAAGAAAACACACCTTCCCTATTCCCTCTACGGTGTCGTATATCTCTTCCGCCTCTTTTATAGTGTTTGTAATGATAAGTGTTCTTTTGCCGTCTTTCAAGGTATCTTTTATGAATTGTTTGTATTCTTCAAAACTCATTTCTCTTTCTATCTTGAGTATGGTTCTGTTTAGCCGGCTGAAGTAGATTTTTTTATCAAACACTACTTCTTGTGCGTCTTTCAAAAGAGATGGTTTTGTGGCGGTGGAAAGAACCACGGTGGTTCCCATCTTTGAGAGAAACCTGATAGTCTTTTCCACAGCGCTCCAGTATTCGTGGGGAATCGCCTGAACTTCATCGAGTATGAGGACTGCCTTCGGAAGTTTGTAGAAGAAGGGAATCTTTCTCAGAGTAATGATAGATTCTAAGAGCGAAACGAAGGTAGTAACAACAACCCGGGAGTGCCAAAGATTTATCAAAAGATCTTCAACTTCTTCGTACTTGCTGGAGTATTCCGGATTTGAAAGATGATGGAAAGGCAAAACAAAGAAAGGATCGTCTGTCTCGAACATTTCCCTGATTTTCTCCACCGTCTGCTCTATAATGTTGATGAAAGGAAGAGCGTAGATCACAATCGTGTCATCATCAGCAAAATGACTGGCAAAAAGGAGATTTCCCAAAGTTTTCCCTATTCCGGTCGGTGCTGTTATAGAGTAGATCTTTCCTCTTTCTGGCTGAAACCTCAGCACCTCTTCCTGAAACTCCCATCTCAAACGATCGATCTGATTCTTCTTTCCCAGTCTTTCTCTGTAAGCAAGGATCTTTTCTTTTTCGTAAGAAGGAAGCGGGGGTAGTGTTTCATCTTTGAAGACTACATCCTCTCTGTCAGAGGAGACAAGAATGGACATGAAAAGGTGTATCAAAAAATAATCGGATAGACTTTTTTCGCCAAGAAGTGCGAATTTGCTTTTTGTTTTTCTGAGCTCCTCGATGGTATCGGATAGATCCATGTCGACAAGATTGTACACTTCCAAAAGATCGAATGGGAGGGATTCGAACTGTTTTTTAAGAACGTCCTTGTTTGGATCACTCTCCAAGAAATCGTCGAAACGACCATGGTGCTTTCTTACGATCTCGAAACCAAAAAGTCTGAGTTTCTCCGGCAACTCCTTTGATCTGTGGAAAAATGCAACAGCAGAAAAAAGGGCGTGATTTCTCAAAGATTTGTTCACTTTCTCACCGTTCAAATAGTCTTGAAAATACACAGTTCCTTTGCCGATATCGTGTGATTCTGAAACCAGTAGAATGAATTTCTCCAGTACATCTTTTCCATACCCGAACAACTCTTTCCAAGAAAGATCGAGTGAGTAGAACTTCTCCAGAGATCTTTTCTTCACACCGTTTAGGTGGTCAACCAACTTCCTGTCGGGATGAGACCTCATCACATCCAGACTATATTTTGGCCTTCTACTTTCCACACTTCTCCACCTTCCACCTTCACAGGAGAGAGATCCCTTCTAAATATGTAGGTTGTAGCCTCAATGAGGTTTCTTTCTTCATCCATTTCTCTTGTAACCCTTTCAAACACAAGATAATGAGCCGGCTCTGGAGCAAGCTTTACAGTGTTTGGAACAACCGTGTGTACCTCACATGGGGGATCCACACGTACAGCGTTGTATTCTCCAACATAATCCAGTTTTGCTATGAAACTAGCTACTCCAAGGTACGGAGTGAAAATGGTTTCGTTGTTTTCAAGAAGAAGTTTCAATCGGTGAAAATCTTCGTTGTCCCAACTGAAGAAGATTCTGTAAGACGGTTCCTTCAGTAGTTGGAGACTGACCCTGATCCTCTTTGAAGCTTTCTTTTCTCTTTTTGTTTCGACAAAGTTTGTTCCTGTTCTCAAAAATCTCAGGGGACCTTTTATTTGAACCGCTACTTTTGCATTGTTGAGTTTTGATGGTTTGGGATAGCCAAGAACGCAACCAATAAGTCCCAGAATCGTCGTTCTTGGTGGAAAAGGAAGAGTATAGGAAGAGGTGGTCGTGTATGGCCTTCTGAACAGAGCATACGGAGCGGAAACATCAAAAACGAGAACTTTCATAATTACCACTCCAGCTTTTCAAGTTGAAACCCTCCGAATATCTCCTTGAAAGATCTTTCGATACCGTTTTCCAAGAGTCTGAGGCGATCATCGACGCTGTACTCAATTTTTTCGATTTTGTCTTTCAAAGAATCGAGTCTTCTTCGAAGATCCGTGATGTCGAGTTTCAGCTCGGAGACGTCTCTTATCTCTTCGTCTTCTTTCTCGGAGACAACTTTCACAAGGTAATCGAGTTCTCCAGAGTGGTAATTCACACCTTCCTTGTAAATGACCCTCACAAGAAGTCTGGGGTTGTGTTCCATCTTCGATCTTGTGATGAGATTCTTCGTGCCTAACCATACTCCTTCGAGGAATTTAGAAACATCGTCTTCCGTGAGACCAGTGAACCTCGCAGAGTTTTGATTTATCACTCCGTAGAAAGCAACGAGAGCATATGGAACCAGCTGATCCTCGCGAAAACTTCTCTGCTTGGAATCCTTTGTGGCAAACGCAGCGGTTCCCTGAACTGTCATGAGTTTCACTCTGTGAAGGCTCATTCCGTATCTGAACTGGATGGGACCCGTTATGGAAGTCTCCATAGCCCCCTTCTTCGCCTGTGGGATAACTGCTCCAAAGAGTCTGATATCGATACACTTCTGACATGCATCGGCCACATCTGTGATATCAAGTTCTCTCATTCTCTCTTCAGGTACTACGGCTTCGCCTGTTACCCAAAGGGTTTCGTTGTAGCGCTCTGCGAGATAATCTCTAACCGTCCTTTTGAGTCTCACATCGGTGACAAAGAGTTTTGAAGTTTCCTCATCGAAGCGTGGTCTGTTTTCGTCGAGGGGATCTCCGTTTGGATTTGCCCACTTCACATCGTAGATGAAGAGAATTTCACTCCTGTTCAGCACCGGATTCATCAGCATCTACCTCCTTGAAGAAAGTCTTTCCAAGTGTCAACCCTGAAACAAAAACAAAACTGATTTCATCTGGTAGTGCAGACCAATTTCCCGCTTCCAAAAATGCCTTGGCTGTTTCCATGAAAAGTTCCGCCACGTTTTCGTTCATGCCGTTGTACGCTTCTATCTTGGCTCTGATCTCCGGGAGAAGTCCTTCCACATCTTTTTTGTTCAATCTAAGGCTTTTCAGTTTTTTCATGAAGGCTTTGGAGTTTCTCTTGACGTACTGAAGATAAAGAAGGTAACTTGCAAGAACTCCTTCCAGAAACACCGCCTTTTTCCACGGTTCATCGAAGAATTCGGGATACTTTGAAAAGAAATCTTCTCCTTTCAAGGTAGGAACACCCCCTTTCAAAACGTTCAAGCGTTTCAGATAGACGTACGTTGCAAAGGCCTCGATTGTTGAACGCTTGTCTTCTTTTCCAAGAATATCGCTTCTTATTCTGGAAAGAAAAAGTGTTATTAACAACCTCTTGTCAAAGGCCCCTTCGGAGAAGACAGCGTTGAACAGCGTGTTGAAGTATCTGTCGACCTTTTCAAAGAACTTGTATATTGTAAAGAGATTCACAGAAACGTTGAATCCATCCTCTTTCAGTTGATTTTCCAGCTTTTCCGATTCTTCGAGGACTTTCTTTATCCTTGTGGGAGAAACCTCTTCGGTGTGAAGAACAATTCTTTCTGCCTGTTGCTCTTTCTCTATCACGATGAAATCGAAAACAGCTTTTTCGTTAGCCAAAACGTTCTCTATATCCTTCTCTAACCGTGCAAAACTTCGAAGTTTTGATCTTCCTTCTGTGTCTTTTATCTCTGCGATCTTCTCCACAACGGATTCCAAAATATCTGATTCAGATACAGAGGGAATGATCCAAAGGATTCTGTTTTTAAAAAACGAAAAGGAAAGCTTCTCATCGATCACTCTCCTTGCTTTCTCCAAAATACTTTTGCAGTCTTCACATATCTGTATGGGAGGCTTTTTGGAAAGGAATGGTGTGAAACTAGGTTTGTCGAACGTGGCGAATTTGAATATGTCACTCAATCTTAGGTTAGCTTCCTTTCCACAGAGAAAACACTTTGTCTCTCCATTGCTTTTTCCTTTCTTAACTGTCTCTTCGAACACTTGAATTATCTTTGGAACTTCTGCTGGGAATCTTCCATCTATGGATATTGTTAGAAATCTTTTTCTTAAATCGTGTTTTCTAAGTAGGTCAATTATGAGTTGTTTGTTGTTTTCTAAAACTTGCCTTATGTCAGACAAAGTTGGATGATCAAAAAAGCCTGTGAATATTTCAAAAGTTCTTTGTGCAGAGTCTTTATCTTTATCTTTTTTCTCGGGCAAAAATTTCATTGTAGGAGAGGAAGACACAGAAAAATTCCCACGCTGTTTTCTGTAGAGAAAAACCTTTGAACTTTTCCCTCCAGGATTTTTCTGAACAGGTACGATCCCTTTGAAAATCAAGCCGTTTGGCGTGGTCTCAAGAGAGATGACAAGGCCTTCTTCCTCAGGAACTTCTTCAGCGAAATCGGAAAAAGAACTGGTCTGAGTTTTTCCAAGATCATAGATTTTCTTCAACATCTCGATCCCCCCAGTAAATTCTTTTCAATGAACCAGCTCTGTTTGTATTGTTTGCTGTTTTAACCTTTCGTTTTCGAACAATTCCACCCAGTCTTTGAAGTTTTTCGTTTTCGTCTTTGTTTCTATATTTTTAGGCACATTTTCCGCCAAAAAGTTCGGTGCCTATACCCAAAAAGGAAGGATTGAGGCTACCCTCCTTCTTATCGACAATGTCCATACCTCTAAGGAAGTATTGAAACTAGCTCCAGAAATTGCAAGATTACTTCAACGATGCTAGTTTCCATACCTCTAAGGAAGTATTGAAACACATACACTTGATGATTAACCCATGCCCACCACGCCCCAAGTTTCCATACCTCTAAGGAAGTATTGAAACGTGTGGTTTCAGTTCTATTCACGGGTACGTCTACTCCGTTTCCATACCTCTAAGGAAGTATTGAAACAAAACTTCAACTGGCACAACGAAGATTATGAATATATGTTTCCATACCTCTAAGGAAGTATTGAAACATTCCTCTATAATGTGTGATATCGGTGTTTCTAATAGTGGTTTCCATACCTCTAAGGAAGTATTGAAACTGGGAAAGCATATGCTAGGGATCTTGGAAAATGCTAGTTTCCATACCTCTAAGGAAGTATTGAAACTAAACGAACTGGCAAGACTGACAGACTCCTCAAGGGAGTTTCCATACCTCTAAGGAAGTATTGAAACCCCCCGACGACACAAACGACGATGTCTCCTTCTTCGAGTTTCCATACCTCTAAGGAAGTATTGAAACCTCGTGCGTCTTGTATTTCTGATAGTTCTTTTATCTGGTTTCCATACCTCTAAGGAAGTATTGAAACTTGGAGCAGCTTGCGCTTCTATCTTTACACCACCAAGTTTCCATACCTCTAAGGAAGTATTGAAACAAGTTACATCACTATCACAGGGTATAGGGCTTCTGTTGTTTCCATACCTCTAAGGAAGTATTGAAACAAGATGCGGGCTATTTAGATGGTGAAGGATGGGTGGAAATGTTTCCATACCTCTAAGGAAGTATTGAAACACTTTCAAAACGCCCATCCTAAGCCGGTTTCCGATATCGTTTCCATACCTCTAAGGAAGTATTGAAACTTCGCAAGGATATCGGCTATCTCATCAGACAAAGTAGTTTCCATACCTCTAAGGAAGTATTGAAACTTTTGGAACCGAACGAAGCGGAGGTTTAATAATCTTGTTTCCATACCTCTAAGGAAGTATTGAAACTATATATTTTCTTAGTGTACTATATTCCCTGTTAGAGTTTCCATACCTCTAAGGAAGTATTGAAACACTTGAGCTTACAAACAAGAATAATATCTCCATCACGTTTCCATACCTCTAAGGAAGTATTGAAACGTTCCCAGTCACTTGCACGTCACCGTCAGTTGTATTAAGTTTCCATACCTCTAAGGAAGTATTGAAACAAGGAATCTTTGCTACTGGAAGTCACACAAGAGGACAGTTTCCATACCTCTAAGGAAGTATTGAAACGAAAAAAGAATTCAGGAGAATTTACAGAAAACAGCTGTGTTTCCATACCTCTAAGGAAGTATTGAAACCCAAACCCTGTTCTCTGAGTGCTTGCAAAATTTGATTACCGCGTTTCCATACCTCTAAGGAAGTATTGAAACTTTGATCGTAATAGATAATCATTGAGTAGGGTAAAGAGTTTCCATACCTCTAAGGAAGTATTGAAACCCGTTGGATTTCAAAGAAATTATACCACAGAACATATCAGAAAGCAAGAGTATATAAGAAGATAGAGAGGGTGTTTCATCATAGGTGATTCTAACACACAGAAAGGGTCAGTCAAGTACTGTTTGGAAAAATGGAATAATTGCATAGTCAATGAAAAGCCTAAACCATAGCAAAAACAAAAGATAAATTACCCTAACCTAGGTCAGGCCATTTTGGGGTGTTTCAGGGGAAAATCAACTAGTTCTTGTTTTCACAAATTCTCGTAAAAAGGTCTACCTTAAAGTGTTAAAGGATAAGTATGTCGCTTCTTTATTTGTCGTCAAATCATAAGTTCATGTTCAAGTTATTTCTGAGTAGTTATTTTCCTTTTTCGCTCATTATTCCTTTTTTATTGCATAGCTTCCGGTACCACAAAGGCGCATGAAATTTTTCGTTACCGGTAATTGCATACTCTATATCACACATCCAGTGCCAAATACAAACACATCCCACTTTGTGAATAAATGGAACTTACCATGGTTTAGTGAATAAAATAAATGAAGTAAATTCAAATAAACTTTTGACTAACATATAAGTTGTGGAATGTATCACAAATTCTGAAGATTTGATAAGATATCACTGCGGAGGTGATATCTGTGAATCCCTATGAAGTTCTCGGTGTTGGACCTGATGCTTCAAAGGAAGAGATAGAAAGGGCTTACCGTGAACTTGTAAAGAAGTACCACCCCGATCGCTACAAAGACCATCCACTCAGAGATCTCGCAGAAGGAAAAATGAAGCAAATCAACGAAGCGTATCAAATGTTAATGAATGGAGATTTCTCAAAGCAATCATCCCAGAAAAGCAGTTCAAATTTTTATCCGTACTCATATTCCATGAGTTACAGAAGAAGGGACGATTGTCGAGACATACTGGCATGTCTTGGATGTGCTTGGTGTACCGACACTTGCTGTGAAGCATGTGGGGGTGATTGTATCCCTTGCATGTGAAAAAGATCTCCTACGGAGGGATAATTTCTGCCCTTGTCATTTTCTTGCTTTACACGGGAAATTTCACAAAGAGCAAGATCTTTTTCGCTGCTCTATGCAGTGTTTTTACAGGATTTCTGGTGGAATTGTTTGGTAAGGGAGCTATTGCATTGATCGTTGCTTTGAATCTACTTTCGTTTCTTATCATTCCCAATCCAGGGTACGTTTTGATATTCCTGGTGCTTTCTTTCTATTCCCTCGTAAGGAAAAAATCTTTTCTTCTCAGATTTTTTTATCTCAACGCGAGTTTTTTTCTTCTCTTGATCGTTGCCATCAAGTTCTTCAAGATAGAACTTCCTGAAGTTTCTTCCATTCTCTACATTTTCGGAGTGGCAGGTCTTCAATTAGCTTTTCTGGCTTACGACTATCTTTACACAAGAATTCTCGATTATCTTCTTCATCTTACAAGGGAGAGAAAATGATGTTTGGATATATCAAACCATTGAAGTGTGAGCTCAAGGTTAAAGAATACGAAGAGTTTCGAAGATACTACTGCGGGATCTGCCGTGCTCTGAAGAGATATTCTATCGTTCCAAGATTTCTTCTCACCTACGAGGCAGCTTCACTTTCTCTTCTTCTTTCGAGTCTGAAAGGTGAGCATGTAGAGAAAAAGAAAAACTTCTGTTTCTTCACCTTGAAAAAGGTGGAATACTACCAATCTGAATCTATAAACCGTGTTGCGGAAATTTTTGTGGCGCTTCTTTCTGAGAAGATGAAAGATAACTACCTAGACACAAAAAATCCAATTTATCTTCTGATCAAATCCTTTTTGAAAAAAGATCCAGAAATATCGAAACTCTTTAACGAATTCTACTCGCTTGAAAGAAAAAAGGCAAATTTTGAAGAACTCGCAAAAGAGCAGGGAAGAATACTTGGAAAGATCCTGGAATCGACCGTTGAAGAAGAAAAACAAAAGAGAATCCTTTACTATCTTGGTACGTACCTTGGAGAGTGGCTCTACATCGTTGACGCGTTCGATGATTTCGAGAAGGATAAAAAGAAGGGGGTATACAACCCCCTCGTCGAAGAGTACAGAGATTTTGAAAAAGCAAAGGCCGCTACAAAGAGCATTCTCGAAAGCTGTGTCAACGAAATCTGGAAGACGTACGATCTTCTGGATATAAGGAGAAACAAGCCAATTCTTGATAACATAGTGTACCTTGGGATACCGGTTGTAACAGAGCAAATTTTGAAAGAAAAGGGAAAATGTAGTTGAGGCTAGGAGGTTTTAAAAAGCACTATTTCACCGTATTGAGGATAGTAGATCTTTATCTTTCCACTTTCGTATCTTCCAGTTAATGGTGTTGCATTCTCGAATCCAGTGAGCCTGATTGTTAAGTACCCGTACTGGTCTATAGTACCAGTTATATCTAAAAGGATATCTATTCCCATGCTGTTTGCACCGAATCTACCCGTAAAACTGAATCCGTCTTGTTGTTCAACGACCAGGACAAATTTCATTGATTCTACCGTCCCATTGTTGTCAAAATCACCCGTAAATGTCTGACTTTCCCATCTTCCTTTTATAACAGGAATAGAAGGACCAGAACTGGACGACACGCAGGAAGTAACCAGAAGCAACGCAGCAACAACCAATCCAAGAAAGACAAATCCCTTCTTCATGATATCTGACCTCCTCTTTGCACATTGGTCCTCTCCCATTCTTTCTTGCACGGCAGGTTGAGTTTTTTGATGGAGAGAATAGAACCTGGTAGATATGCTCTAACGGAGGCAACCCCGGGAAACTTCAGGCAGGAAAGGCTTTAAAAAGTAAAAGGGAGGGAAAGCGTTTCTCATTCAACAACCCTGTAAACTTCCACATCTCCCAGTCCAAGCCTTCTGTTTTTTCCCACACCACACAGTCTTGAAAGTCTCACAAGAGCCGTTGTTTGAGGATCTAGCGTTCTCAAAGTGACGACAAGGCCACTTTTAAGATTTTTCGCGGAAACAGGGAGGAAATTTGGCTCGATTTCTTCTCCTAGAAAGAGCTTCATGTCCTCTTTGAGTTGTTTCAAAGAAAAGGAATTTACACCTTTTACCTTCAAAGCAAACACACCTGGATCTTCAAAGAGGGTCTTTTTGTCGTAGATTTCAACGTACGCTCTTTCGGGTTTCACGACGGCATTCATCACGCGCGGGACGTTGAGAACGAGGAAACGAAAAAGTGAAGAAAGGGGTGAGGAGAGAACAAGTGCATACCCGCTCCTCACCCTGAAAGGGCCTATCACACGAAACGTCCCATCGGGTGCTTCTTCTATGAAGGATGCAACCGCTGGATCGATCGACTCGATTTTTGAAAGAACGAACTCCCACTTTTTCTCACCGGAGAGTTCCTCTTCTACGTAGACTGGGAACCTTCCAACCACAGAACACACCACCCTATGGGAGAGATGAGTTTGTAACTTCTATTCTCTTCTTGGACAAGATATCTCCTTGTGAGAGGCGCTTCGTCGTTTCCGTGATTCTTTATGATGTTTCTCACCCTTTTTCTTGTCTCTTCGTCGAGCAAAATGAACAGAGAGTTTGCCATGAGTCCTCCACCGTATCCTACGTGAATCAGAAAGGTATTTTCCTTCTTTGCCTTTTCTATCTGTTCAAACCTTTTTTCTATCTTTTCAGTGTCTATGTTTTTGAAGTTTTCTTTTGCCTTTTCGAAACGCTCTTTTTCAAATTTGAACACCTCTGTGTAGAAATCATCAACGATCTTCAAAATCTCTTCGAGGCTTTCTGGAAGATCCACTTTGTAACGCTTCCTTGTTTCTTCAAGGAAATATCTGTAATCGTCCTTTGCAAAGGTTATATCAAACTTGAATTCCTTTTTGATAGGCACAAACTCCACGGGAAATGTTCTTGGATTGTTATTTGGACGGGCCATGTAAAACACACCAACATCATGGACAACAACCTGTGCGACTATTCTTTCAGAATCAGAAATTCTCAAGAAACGAAAGTAATCGCTGTTGATGTTTTGGTGGTCGAATCTAAACAGTTCATCTAAGAATTTACGTGTTCTGAAAAAATTTCTTCTTCGATTTGAAATATCTTGCCTGACATTTTCACGAAACTTTTCAAGATATTTTTTGTTGTTCTTCAAGACGTACCATGTCAGTGCAAGTCTAATGGCTCCTTTCAGAGAACTTCCGGGAATGTAGACGGTTCCGTCTGGATGATGGATCAACTCCAATATTTCGGGAGCTCTTTTTCTGGTTTTAAAATCTGAATAAAGGCTCACTTCGTAGAAAATGCCGTCAGTTAAATCACCAGCGATAGATGGAGTGAGAGGAGTTGAAAGAGAATCTTTGAGTTCTTTGTGCTTGGCGAAAATTTCAAGAAATTTTCTTGTTTTGAGTCTTACCGCATGGTTTTTTCTTTCACCACTTCCAAGCACAACGAGATTGCAAGGTGGGTACTTTTCTCCACTTCCTATGTGAAGCGGTGTGAGGGTTTGGAGGATTACTTTCATGATGCATCACCACCGAATGCCACACAGAGTGGTGAGGTCTGAACGAAATAATCTTCTATCTTCAACACCCCACGGCCCACAGGTTTGAAAGGAAATACGGAACCTTCTTGGATATAGTGGAGTTCTTTTTTAACCTTCATAACGTCTTTTTTCACGCCTCTTCTTCTTACCACTTTGTAGAAGCCTTCGTTCAATCTTCTTCTTTCTTCAACAGAAGGTATAAAAAGAGACAGAGAAAGATAGTATTTTCCTTCTTCCGAAAGAAAGGGAGCTTCTTCAAAGTCTGCATCGAACAAACCGTATCCGTAAGTTGAATCTCCACCAAGTCCGCTGTCACCAAGAGATCTCACAGAAGCCTTGAATAATTCCTCGTATTCGTCTGGAAACTCCGCCAGTACAACTGGTGTGAAGCTTTCTTTTACAAAAGCAACCTCAACAAAATAAAGGTTTGAAGAGTTTGTGACTCTGTCCAGAGTGTTTCTTGGTATTCTTGAAACTTCTACCGGAGACTCTTCACATACAGATTCCATTGCCTTTTCTATCGATGTGTAATCCTTAAGACTGTCCAGAAATACATAGTTCGCTTTTTTCAATTTCTTGAAGTCTCCCTTCTTGCTGTCTTCATCCTCTGGATCAAGAACGTTGTACGAAAGAGGCTTTGGAACAAGAAGGCGCTCTTTTTTGTCAGATTTTTTAAGGAAAATAAGGGAGGAAACCTTTAGATTTTTTGCAAAATCTTCTGCTTTATCCGAATGTTTAAACGCATGATACACAATAGCCCCGTAGATGGTATCAGAGTGAATGGTGGGGAGGGTGGAATCGGATTCATCCCCCCTTCCCACCCTGAAACCACCCCGGAAATTCATTTTCACAAGAAGGCGCACTTCTATCACCCTTTCACAAGTTCAGAGATAGCTTTCTTGAAGTCTTCGATATCTCCTTTAAGAGTTTTCGATTTTGGATCTTCTTTTCCAAGGTAGTAGTCTGAACTCTTGAAGATCAACTCTTCTATTTTGAACTCAACCTTCCCGTATCCTCTGCTTCCACTTCCCCCAAGATAGTCGTCTTCGACGAGTTCAAGTGCGGTTGCTATGTTTTCAAGGTCTTCTTTTATATGTTCTTTGTTCTCTGCAGTGTAAACAATTTCAAATTCAAATTCTGCACCTGCAGGAACTCTTTCGACCGGTCTTGGAACAGCACTGCATGTGACCCTATCAAGAGCGTTTTCTGTTTTCCATTCCGTATATGGAAGATCTGTTTCCATGTTGAGGAGTCTGTCTTTCGACTCTTCCGTGAGAAAGGCATCTCTTACGATAAGACGAGAAGGAATGCTTATCCTCTTCTCATTATCTAATTTTCCAGATGCTCCAAAAAGGCGACATATCTCACAATCTTTTTCTTTGCAAATGTGAATACTTATCTTAGTACTCCCATCAACTATAGGTACGAGATCCTTATTTTTCAATCTTTCCATCAGACTTCTCATCTTTCCCTTTATGGAGCTTCCTGGAATGTAAGGTTCGCCGGTAAGAGGATTTCTGATAACAGGATTATCAACTCCTCCGATGTTCACACCGAGTTCTTGACCACCCACTCTGAGACCTGTTTTTAAGATGATCTTTCCTTTTATAATGTACTTTCCATGAATCGGTCTCTCCACCGCTCATCCCTCCTCACTTTCTCACTGATCTGCTATTCCTTGCGGTTTCAGAATAGAACTTGTGGTACGCAAGAACTGCATCGTAGAACTTTTTGAATTTCTCGAAATCTTCTGGCGTTTTTATCTCATCTATGAGTGGTTCAAGAACTTTTCTGAGTTTTTTGATGTCTTCGGAAACACCCCTGCCGGCCTGATAAGCAAGAAATATCTTCATGAAATGGACTTCATTCAGAATATCCTCTTTGAATGCTTGCTGGTTCTGACTGTACTTTCTTCTGTTGTAAGCGTACTTGCTCCATATCTTTGTCAGGTGTCCGTGGAATTTTCTGAGTTGGTTTGTGTTGGAAAGGTTTTTCCCAATCTCCTCTGCCTTTTTCACAAGATCCATCAAATCGCTTTTGAGAGAAACCTCCACGTCTCATCCCTCCTTTTTCCTTGCAAGAAGATCTACAAACTGGAGAATTACGTTCAAACTGTCTTCTCCGAGTTCTTCGAGTTTTTCTCTTGTCAGACTGGCCACTCTTTTGTCCTCTTCTTTGTTCTCTCTTGCTTCTATGTAGGCAAGAAAGGCTCTGTTGAGAGGGGTGTCCTCTTGTGTGAGTTTGAGAGCCTTCCTGATAACGCTTCTGTCCACTTTCGTTGCAAGTTCCTTCAACTCCGAATAAACTTCGTACATTTTGAAGAACATCTCCCAGCTAACGGCATAGTAGTTTTTGCTCGAGAATGCGATGCTGTTCTTTCCTGATCTTTTTGCAGAACTTTCTGCCCTTTCGGACATCTCTCTTATGAGTCTCATACTCGTTTTTTCGTCTGTTATAACATAGCCTGCAGAGAAGGTGATGAAGTCGTTCGTCGTAAACTTCGAAAACTCCTCTCTCAATTGTTTAGCAACATCGAGCACATCGTTCCAGCCTCCAACAAGGTAGAGGTCGTCTCCTCCAGAATAGATCACCATTACGTTTTTTCCCTCGACAATTTTTTCAACCCTTTCTTTGAAGAAGAAACTCATGAGCCTTGAAAGTGTGCTGTATCTTGAAAGGGTTTTTCTTTTAAGACCATCACGAAAGATCCTTCCCAGATTGTCAACGTCAACAAGAAGGCTTGCTATCTTCTTTCCAGGTGCTTCTTTTGCGATCTCCTCGAACTCTTGGTGCTCGAAATACGTTATCACCTGGATTCTTCTGACGTTTTCTTCGTTTTCTGAGAACTGATATATGTCTCTTATTTTGTAAGCACCTTTTTCTGGTTTTTTAGAGAACTCGAAGTGTTTGTCGAAGATCTCGAACTTTCCATTTTCCTTTTCAACGATATAAACGTGATCTTTCTTGAGAAGATCTTTTCCGAGTTCGTACATTTCTCTGCAGAAATCACAGGCTATTTCTTCTTCACTATCGCCTAGGGTGAAGAGCTTTTCAACCCTGTTTCCACACACTTTACACGTAAAACTTCCCCTTTCTGTAATCGAAGAAAGATCGTCCGGGAAAAGTTCTTCGAGGTCTTCTTCTGTGTACATTCTGAGTTTTCTCAGGTTCACCTTCTTTACTATGTCATCGAAGATATTTTTCATGTCGCTGACATCATTCGCTGAAAACTGTGTGTATTCCATCACAAGATGGAGTGAAAGCCCTTTCTTTCTAAACCAGGCGTTCAGCTCCTTTCTGATACCTTCAAGAGCCTTCTTCACCTTTTCTGTGTTGGAAAGAACAATATAGAAGTGACCACCGCCTATGAAGTGAACGTTCGTTCTGTAAAAGCCCGTTCTTTCAAGAATCTCATCCACAACAACTTCTTGAAGGATTTCTATGAAGAAACTCCTTCCTCTGTAAGACCTGAGAGCTCCCTTTGAAGAAACACTGGCGATGAAGTTCTGTATTCCAGAAACGTCTCCTCCCACAAGGAGGAAGGGTTTCACAGCGGGATTTTTGAAATAGTTCTTCATCTCATCGTAAGTTCGGAACGTTAGGTTATTTTCCTTCGCGTAATCGTACAGGGAAATGGCGAGCATGGCCGTGACCTTCAAATGGTCGTAGAGAGAAATATCCATGTCTCCTTCCACTTTGGTTTCCTGAGGAATGAAGGAGAAATACTTGTACACAAGGAAATTCACATCATCTGGAGATAGGGTTATCTTCTCTGCATCTTTAACGAACGATTCATAAAGATCAATGTGACTTTTCTCTTCTTCTTCCATTTCAGTGACAGCCTCTGTTATTCTGTCTGCGGACTTAACGGGGAAGTAGGTAGGCTTTCTTGCGTTTTCCTTTTCAGGAATCTTTGAAAGAAGATTTTCTATCCTGCGATGTTCGTTGAACCTGCCTCCCTCAGTCATTCTTTCACTGCTGGACAGATTGTCCGCAAAGCACACATACCAAACCTTTTCATCATCTAACTTCTTTTCTTTAAGATCTTTTTCATGGTGATAGTGTATGTATTTTTGGAACTTTGCAAACTTCTTTGCTTTGTTTGTGAAATCATACCCTGCCAGTTGATGTTTTTCTGCGCTTTTTTCCGCTCTTCTCACAACCTTTCCCACATCGTGAATGAGAGCACCCAGAACTATTTCCTCCCTCTCTGTGTCGCTCAAGAGAAACTCACCCCCTTATCCTGGTGTTCATTATTAAGAATTATAAAACAAATATCCAAATTAAATGAAATTGAAAAAAAAGGACACAAGAGTGCGTCCGTTAGATGATCCCTTTGCTCTTAGCTTTCATTATGAGGTCTTTCACTTCGTTGTAGACCATTGCAATGACCGTTATATCATCTATGTAGCCTACAGCTGGTATAAAATCTGCTATGAGATCAGTAGGTATGAGAAAGTACAGAATAGCTCCTATGATTATTGCCTTGGTCTTTCCCGGTATCTTCATTCTCCCACTCATGACTGCTTCGAGGAGTGCCCAGAGATCTTTGAACTTTTGAAAAGCCTTGCCGAGCACATTCTTCTTCTTTTCCGCTTTTCTTGCCGCAGCGTTCAGTTCTGATTCCGAGATGTTGTCTCTTTTGTAATTATCTAAGTAGTCCATCGAACCACCTCCTTCTAGTGTTGTTCCATGTTTTTAAGTACACTTTCCGACAAACCGTTTTATGATTTTCCTGGAAGTCTGCCAATCTGAAAATTTTTCCATGTTTTTAAGTACACTTTCTGGCACACAGGATCATGTTAAAATAAACACGAGTACAACGAATGGGGGGATCTATGTGAAAGTCGCACGTGTTTTTTCAAAATCTTCTGATGTAACAATCACTATAAGATACTCCTCCAAGATTGGATTTTCTTTTTCTTATTCTGGAAAGCCCATAGACTATAGAAAAAAAGATATGATAGTTATAGAAACAGACGGTGAAAAAGAAGAATTCTCTGGATTTTCTCTCTTTGAAGCTATAAAACTGGCGAAGAACATACTCAAAAGCCCTGCCACTCTCATCTGTCCCATAGGCACCTCCGTACTTACTAAGAGAAATATGGAAAAAGCCTTGAAAGATATAAAACCCATTTTCTCTGAGGAAAATCATCTGAAAAGAATAAAAATGCTCTGGGAAGCAAAACTGGAATTACAGGAGCTTCCAGCAGAAGTTAGCTCTTTTGTTGGAATAATCAAAAGTGGCTTTGCCATCGATAAAATCGTTCTGATAGCGTTCCCCGATAAGAATAAAAAGTATGAACATCTTGAAAAGTTGAAAGAAGTATTCAAAGAAAACATCAACATAAGTATGGAAGAAATTAAAAAAGAATTCTCCCCAGCAGATAGAGGAAGTTATTCTTCTCTCTTTGTTGACCTTTGGAAAGTCTTGAAAGAGCTGATAAATAGAGAGAAAGATAAAACGGTTCTTTTCAATGCAACAGCCTCCTACAAGATAGTTACTTTGATCACCTCGGTGATGTCCTTTCACAGCAGGAGAAACGCTTTCTATTCCTTTGAAGGGAGTCAAGAAACACTCGAAATACCTCCTTTTGGTATGGATTGGGATTATTCCTATCTTGATGAGATTCTTCCATTCATTCAGGCAGAGCAGATGGACCTTCTTGATATTCCTTCGGAGCTTCAGGACATATATCTAGATGGTTCCGTTTCTTACTATCCTCTAAACGAGATAAAGGAGTTGTACAAAGAAAAACGAGATGTCCCTTTCGACTACGGAGAAAGGTACATAAACATAATCGATTCTGAAGAACTGAAAAGTTACTTAAGAGAGGGAATAAAGCGTGTTTGGTCGTACATGTGGATAGGTGATCAGATCCCTGAAACCGTTGAACATTCTCAAAGACACAGTAGAAGGTTGATGAATCTAGCATACCACATCATCAGAACGATGGGACTTGAAAAAGTATCCGAAGAAATAGATCTGGAAGGTAAGTATGTAAACGGGATTTCATACAGGGATATGTTCCTTTTCATTCTAGGTGTTGCCATCTACGTTCACGACCTTGGTCATGTCTACCCGATCTTGAAAACATCGGACGGAGAGTACATTCTGGAAGGTTTCCCTTCCCTCATAAGAGATCTGCACAACGAACTCACCGTGAGCCTTATTGAGAGCGGTGAATACAACGTCTTGGGGATCGACGAAGGGTTCAAAAACGCCAAATCTTTGAAAGAAATCTTTGGTGAAAAAAAAGAAGAAGTAGTAAACGCTATAAAACTGGTATGCCGCTATCACAGAAAGCATTTACCAATCTATCAGAAAAGTACTCTGAACAAAACAATGGAGATACTTACAAGGGCTTTCAAAATAAAAATATCACCGCTTGTCGATGAAGCAAAACAGATAGAAGATGAGAAATTACGTAAAATAGTCATAAAAGCAGCTCAGTGGTTGAGATTCATCGATGGGCTGGACGTTCAGGCAGATCGAACCGTCACAGAAAGTTATCAGAGGATGAGAGTCGAAAGGACTTCAAAGGAAATAAACTATCTGTATAGAAAGTGGCTTATGATCGATCAAAAGGAAAAGGAAGAGTTTCGATCGATCCAGGATAAGATCGAAGAAATCTACAATTTGAACATTGATCTGTTAAGCCCAGATAGATCCAGAAAGATGGAAGAAATTTCAAAGGAATTGGAGAGTTACCTCTACAAACTTTTAGAAAGTGACAAAAAAAGAATACTATCCTCTCGAACAGCTGAAATCCTCTTCAAGATTGCTTTCAAAGCAAGGCAGTTTGTTCACTTTGATAAACACAAAGCGGTCAGCACAGTGTTCCCTGCAAGATTCGATGAGAAAACGAAAAAACTTCTCATAAAGATCTTCAAAAATCCGGAATTCAACGCCGAAAGTGAAATGAAATCTATAAAAGAGGAAATAGAGAGGGAGAAGGAAAGTGCTGAACTTACGGATTTCGAACTGGAGGTGCTTGTGAAATGAAAGGGGCAGAGTTTTCCACAACGGTGTTGAAGAATCTTTTGAATTTCCTTTCAAAACAGTTTGGGGTGAATCCAGAGTTCTCAATAGAAATTCAGGAAGAAGTGGAAAACGATACATCGTGCATCGTCAGATTCTCCGCTAATGATAAGGCAATCGAATTTCCACTCTTGTTTCCGAACGAGGAGAACGTTTATATCGCTCTTGGAGAAAAACTTGTGACTCCTTATGTGATAATACCGGATTTCAAAGCGGCAAATGAAGAGGATGAAGAGAATGAGGAAGAACCAACACTTGAAGAAAACAGAGTGATGAATCTTGATGCGCACAAAGTAGCGCCCGGCTATCTGTTTGCAGTTGCATCCACTTTGTTTTACTATTTGTCATCCGGGAAGCTAGAAAAAGCAGAACCTCATTTAAACAAGCTCTATGGTAAAAAAGGAGCCCTCTTCTGCCCTGTATTCAGAAAAGAAAAAAAGACCTACGGAGTAAAGATACTCGTATTTCAGGACCTCGAAAACTTAAACGATCTTGAAAGAAATTTTCTGGCAAAGAAAGTGGTTTACCCACGAGAAAAAGTTCCAGAGAGCATGCGCTATCCACATGAAAGTCACGTTCGAAGAGTGGATCTTTTTGAAACGCCTGAATCGGAAAAGATTGGGCTTCTCCTTTCCCTCACAGAAAATGCAAGTTTCAACCCTGAAACACTTTCGATAGAGGAAGGAGATCTCTTCAGTCTTGCCACGTATCAGATTCCATTCATACTCCACTCAGATGGTGCACGCGTTCTGATGGGTTCTAAAAATCTGAAACAAGCCATGCCGTTGAAGAATCCAGAAGAACCGATCGTCAAAGCCGAAAAGAGTCTGAAGTTAGGTGTAAATGCCTTTGTAGTTTACATGCTCTATAAGGGATTGAACTTCGAAGATGGTATAGTGGTCAGTGAGTCTTTCGCCAAGAAGATGCTTTCCGAAGTTGAGGAAACCTACAAAGTGACTCTGATGGGCATTTTCCCGTCGGAAATCGAAGAAAAAGGAAACACAATCGTTTTTTCATGGGAGGCGTCTAAGAAATCGAACGAAATAAAAACGGAAGTTCGGCTGTGTAAAGATATAGGTTCAAAGATAAGAAGAGGGGATACGTTGGTCGAAATGTCGATCTACGAAAATGGAAAAAATATCAAAAAGGTGACAAAGCGATACGAGGGATACTACGATGCAGTAATTGAAACCATAAAAATTCATCCTCCCAAATATCCTTTCAAGGCTCAGAGCAAAGAAGAAAGCGAAATGCTGATCGAATTTCGTTTGAAAGTGATAAAACCTCTCAAAGTGGGAGACAAATTATCGGGAAGACATGGAAACAAGGGAGTAGTGAGTAAAATCTTGCCAGATGAAAAAATGCCGGAGGTGTTCATCGACGGTCGGTGGCAAAAAGCAGA
Source organism: Thermotoga sp. SG1 (assembly GCF_002865985.1). NCBI lineage: Bacteria > Thermotogati > Thermotogota > Thermotogae > Thermotogales > Thermotogaceae > Thermotoga > Thermotoga sp. SG1. Next base: position 26,196 of record NZ_LNDD01000002.1, on the reverse strand, counting down.
AGTCCTTCTGAGTCCACTTGGTGTAGTTTCCCGAATGAACCTGGGACAACTTTATGAAACTACCATATCTCCTCTGATAAAAAAAGGCCTGTATCAAAGCGTCTTTCCTATGAATTACAGATTCTCGGACGAAGAAAGAAAGAACATCCTAGAAAGGTTGAGAGATCTTGGTGCAGATGAGCTTGGAAGATACAGAGTGAGATTCGAAGGCAGAGAAATAAGAGCACTTGCCGGGTTTCAGTACATCATCAGACTCGATCACTGCGTGGGTGACAAAATACACGTGATAGGTCGAAATGCACCTATCAGTCCTATAACGTTCCAACCTTTCAAAGGAAGAAGAAGAAAAGGTGGTCAGAGGTTCGGTGAGATGGAATTTTGGTGCCTTCTGGAGCATAATGCTTTCAAAACCCTGGAAGTTTTCAGAAGATGCAATACAAAAGATTATGATCCAACACCTAAACTGAACGAGGCATTGAATGTTCTCATATACAAACTCGGTGGAAAGGATTCTTCCGGAGAGAATTTCTCCTATGTAGTGGAAGAAGGGAAAACAAAAATTGTTGAAAGGATAGAAAAAAGCAGTATTCTTGAAAACGAACATTTCAACAATTTCTTGGAGTCCCTAGCTAAACAGAACCAAAAACAATTTATAAACCTTTTCAAGAAAGAAGGTTATGTGAGAAATGTAATGATCGCAAGAAGGTTGTTCTACTCAGGAAGAAGCGTGATCGTACCTGCTCCGTATCTCGAACCAGACACCGTTTTACTTCCTGCGGAATTTGGAAAGGCATTCACTGGAAAAGATCTTTCTCTCGAAGAGCTGAACAAGTGGGCCAAAGGGAAATATGTCCTTCTCAACAGGCAACCCTCACTTCACAAAAACAGTGTTCTTGCATTCAAGTTCAGATTTTGGAACGAACTGGCAATAGGTTTCCCTATACTTGCCTGCAAAGGATTCAACGCAGATTTCGATGGAGACACAATGGCAGTTTACTTCCCAATAGAACAATCTCAAGAACTTGTCAGAATGACCATTAAAAACGTTCCCTTCACACCTGAGAACGGTTCTCTTGCCATTAGTGTTGACCAGGATTTCGTCTATGGACTCTACAGACTTGGAAAAGCAAAAAACAAAAAGGAAGCCCAGAAGTATATCAGTGGTCTGATACAATCTGGAAAATTCGATGAGGCTGTTAATGCCCTACAAGAAGCTCTTGAAAAAGCTACCGAAGAAAATCTCACACTGAGCATTTACGAGATAGAGAAGGACGAAGGTAGTTTCAAGATAATCAAGGAGACGAAATGTCGTGGAAACGAAGTTCAATATACCCAATTGAATGAGAAAATAGATCATTTGAACGAAAACTTCTTGAACGGTGTGAGTTTGGAAAATTACATCGACTACATAGCTAAAAGGGCAAGAAGAACCCTTATGGACAAGAAACTCCACGTTGCAAACGCCGGAGATTTCACCAGAGAACTTGTGGAGATATTGGGAGATGTTATTTTGGAAGAAGAAGGTGAAGGTGTTCTGGAGTACTCTTTAGAAGACATCGAGTGGCTCTCTGAAACAGGTTTGTTGAAAAACGCCCTTCTTGGAAGATACGATCTAGATGAAAGGAAATTTCTAGAAGAGAGCGACCTGGATGAAATATCAAAAAACCCCAGGAAGGTGAGGATATATTCCCCCATCGGTGGAAAGGTCACCAGAAGATCCTTCGGTCTTGATCCTGCAACGTTCAAACCACTGGAAGTGAAGTACGTTGGGGTCTACGCAGGACACACGATAGGTGAGAGAGGAACGCAGCTTTCAATGGAAACCTTCCATACCGGAAAGCCTTTTAACATGGCTGTAGTGAGAGCGTACATTTTCAGAAAGCTGGAAGAGTCAAAGTCTTTCGTAGGTTTCATAAAGAAACTTTCTACTGAGATCGATGAAGATAGAATAAGAGAACTGTTTAGTAGCTCAAAAGGAATTTTTGAAAAATTAGACCTGAACTTTATCTACTTTGAAATCCTCTTTGAAGAGATGAAGAAAGGAAAGAGGAAAATCCTGAACAGATTGAAATCTTGGGGAACTAACGAAAACAAAGAAAAGATGAAGGAACTCCTCAAAGAAAGGGGATTTTTAACGGCCATTAGTTATCAAAACGGGCACAATCTTGTAAAACTTGTCGAGAAAGGTGATTCGTTCGAAGAAAAACATCCCAGAGCCTTCATGTTCTCAGCCTACAAGTTGAAGGGGGAATAAAAAATGTCTGAAATCAGGAAACAAAAAAGAGAAAGGAGTACTGAACAAAAAACGTCACAAAAACAAAAACGAAGATACGCACTCTCTGATGTCTACGAGACTCCTGATGAGTATCTCGAGATAGAACCAGAGGACACCACATGGGATGACGAAAGAGAAACCTCTGTTTATCGAGATTTAGAATACAACATCGAAACGTTGGGGTATGAGAAACCCTTACAGTGTGCAGCTTTCATTTTAAAAACCAAAAAAGGATATCGATGTTTTTTCACAAAACCTTATGAAAAGGTTCCGTACAGGGAAATTGTGGAAGAGATCACGGAAAAACTCAACGAAGGAAAGGAAATTGAAGAAATAAAGGGAAACATCACTTCAGGTGGGAAGTCAAGAACGAATCTGAAAAAATACGGTGTTGTTATAAAGACCAAAGAAAATCTATACTCCTTGAACTATTTCACCGCAAAAGGAAGACCCAAAAAAGAGAGTGCAGAATCCCTGGCTGAGCACTTTTTGGAGAAGCGTTTAGAAGACATTAAAATCGTGCAGAGTTTGAGTCCCTCGAAACTGGAGGAAAAGCTAGAGAAAATGCTGGATGAAGAGTATCCTACCATGGGAGAAAGGAAAAAGAAAGAGGTGAAAAAACATGTCCTCAAGAAACTCCAAAGTTGACATAGTGATCTTCTTCCGAGACACGAATCTGAAAGACGTCGTAAGCGAAATCCTCAAAAACCTCAAAGAAAAAGTTGCGAAAGATTTGGGAAAGCCGGAACTGGAAAGATTTGAGGTTCATGAAAAACTCCCTGAAAAATCACAGAAGATAATACTCATCACAGACGATCCCAGAGTGTGTGAACATTACAAAAAAGACTTCGAACGCATTTTGTTCTTTGTAGAAAAATCCATCCCATCTTCTCTAATAGACCACCTTATTGACTATCCAGTATCTGGCATCTTCTCCAAGAAAAACTTCATGACAGAATACGAAGAGAAGGGGAAATTTGAAGCAAGAGTAAAGGAAATAATCAGAGATCTTCTAGAAGATGAGATCGAAGAGAAAGAAATCAGAAAAAGCATAGACTGGAAATACAGTGCAGAAGATCGTGGTAAAAAGTTTGTGAGCTTGTTTCTGGACCCCGCAATGGAAAAAACAGTAGAGAACATAAGATACATAATACGTCAGTTAAGAATAATATATGAAAAACTTAAACTGGTAGAGATTCTAAAAGAAAGAAAGAAAATAATGAATCAATGGGAAAAGAGCGGGGATCAGAAATGGAAATCTCTAATCGAATTTTCTAATTTTGAGAAATATTTTGAGCAAAATTATCGAATTGTTCCTTCTGTTCTCATAGAAGGGCCAACTGGATCTGGGAAAACTCTTCTTGCAGAGCTCATAGCAAGAAGTATTTATGAAAACATCAAGATTGACAAGGTGGAATTTTCTGACTTTTATTCGAAGATATCTATTCTAAATCTCGGAAATCTCGTTGAAACAGAGTTGTTTGGTAGTGCAGAAGGAAGTTTTACCGACTCGAAGGACTACCCTGGAGAATTTCTCTCCTATTCAGGCGGGGTAGTTTTTCTGGATGAGATAGGGGAACTACCACCTGAGACACAGGCAAAGCTTCTTCTTTATCTTGATAACTTGAAAGTCAGACCACTTGGAAGAACAGAACAGTTCTTCGCTCCAACCATCATTATTGCAGCAACAAACAAAGATCTTGAGCATGAGATTACCAAAGGCACCTTTAGAACAGATCTTTACAGAAGATTTCTCTTTAGAATAAAGCTTCCGTCACTGAATGAAAGAAAAGAGGATTTTAGATTGTTAATCAGTTTTGTTCTGAGCACATCTCCCTATAATACAGGAAATGTCAGGTACATTAGTATGAGAGCTATCAAAAAACTGGAGAAACACAACTTCACTGGAAACTTCAGAGAACTTGAAGAAATACTCAGCAATGCCCTGATAAAAGCTAGTATCGCCGATAGGGATATTATCCTTGAAAAAGATCTAGATATCTGATTCACAGCTCTCACAACGATCTCCCAGAAAATCTTTTTATATCCTCAAGATATGGTTCTATGATGTGAGAGAGTCCTGAAACGTCGAAAACTGCCGTTATAGGGATTTGCTGATATGTCCACGCTCTTATTACGAACGTTTTTGTTTTCATCAATTTCTCTAAAAATTGATAAACAGATTTTCCAGAATAATTAGAACTGTAAAAACTCGCTTCACCGTTAGTTGAAGGATTCCAGAGATCAAATATCGGTTCTTCATAGTCAAACTTGTAAACAACCGTGTGTTCGTACAACGTTCCAACAAAATGATCCCAGTAAACATAGGGTTCGACTTTTCTCAAGGAGTAATCGATACGAATATAAAGAGAAGGTACTACCAGGAAGTTATCGGGCACATAGTCATAGTCCGTCGCCGTAGTGTAGATAAAAACCTTCTTGCTGCCTGTGAGTAGATCTTTCTCGACATTTGTATACCACATGGAAAACATCAATGTACAGGACAGAACAATGGTCAAAATAAAAAACCTCTTCATGAAAACACCTCCTATTCACTTTTTCCGTGTTTCGGCCATGATCTTTTTTTAAAAAAGACACTTCAAATCTCTGTCATTTCATTCGTGGCAACAAAAGACTTCGTTTTTTACAAGGTATGCAAAAAACCGAACCGGCAGGAATGAGAGTCCTTCTTGAATCGATCGTGACAGCACAGATCTGATCAGCCCACCGGTTTTTCCTGTTATTCATGCTTTATGCTATGAAAAAAGGTGACAGAAAAGGTGAGAAGAACAAAAAACGCCCAGGCGGGCGTTTTTTAGATATTCTCGGACAGAACCTTTTCCACTTTGAATCTTACAGCTTCCAAAAAACGATCCGACCTGTACCTACAATAGGCTTTCATATAAAGTGCTCCTTTTTCTGTAAAAAGTTCTACCTTTAAACATCCATCCTGAACAAGTGTCCTGATAGAACTTCCAGAACTCTTCTCAGAACTGCCTGTCAGGTGCAGAGAGTTTATCCATGGAAGTTCAACCAACTTTTCAATTATCTTGTAAGCCTGTTTAACGACCTTTTGACCATGAATTTCAAAGCCAACCAGTTTTTCTTCAGGTTCTCTGTTAGAGTAGAATATGGGATGATCGATGGCTGAGTAGTCCCATTCAACGCTCTCTGCGTAGATCAAACCCATTGGATTCAAAGCAACAAAGTCTTTCCCGTCTATATGTACTCTATCAAGAAACAGCTTCATCTTTTCAGGGACATCTGCCCAGCTTTTCCACCCAATAACCTTTAGAAATTCTGAAAGTTCTAATTCACCGGCAGCGTCGAGAAGAGTAAAGATCAGTTTGTTTTCGTTGTAGATTTTTTGATCTAAGCCTATCGGAAGAGGGGGAAGTTCCACCATGTGATTGAATCTATCAAATCTGTAACAAACAGGTATGCCAAGAGCCTGTCCCAGAGCCACTGCGTAGGCTATCTGTGCTTTGTATCCTCCCGTTGCATTGATGACAACCCTTTCTCTATTCAATCTCGCATACTTCGCCATCTCCCTGATAAGGTTTCTCAATCCTTTGTTTCTGAAAGTGAATTCGTCACTGTCGTTCAATCCTTCTACTTTCACCACATGAACATTTTTAAAGTCCAACTCATGGTCGTTTTCTTTGAAATAGTCTTTTAGAATCTTGCCAATCTTTTCCCCTTCGGTAGTGTCTGAAACAAGAAGGTAGAGTGTTTCTCTTTGATCTACAATTCCCTGTTTGACGATGCTTGCCATAGAGTTGATCTCTGCTCCAAAGTTTCTGTTGTTCAGAGGATCATCCTGTTTTCTCAAAATTCTGGATATCTCTGAAAGCCTATCTTCTTCATAAAACCTCTTGGCTTCCTCACCAAAGACCAAACCCCTAACGATATTGTTTTGAAGACTTGCCCCCACTGTACAAATCACATGATCCCTCATGCTTCTCCCCCTTTCAAAGCTACCATTCCAAATCCCATACTGTTCTTTTCTCCAAAGCCTGCCTCATAACCGATCTCTATCAGTTTCCTATCACCCCTTACTCTAAATGGAAAGACAACAGCTCTGACGAATACATCTTTCAACTTGATTCTTTTTGTTATACGCTCTTTGGATTTTATATAGTTCCAATCTGGAATGATTTCTACATCACCCTCTGGGTCTTTTCCATAAAAGATGCGGTACTTCTTATACAGGTTTCTCTTGAAAGCCTCGTAAAAGCCTTCTTCACCGGGGTGAAGGTATCTGTGAACCAGTTTCCCGTTTTTTTCTTCAGGAACACTCACAACAAGAGGAGAGATCATGATGAAGTTGTATTCTGAAAGGACTGGAAGAGAATCTTCAACTGTGATTGACTGAACCACGAATTCTGCCTTTCCAACTCTTATCACAGGATTTTCAGATAGAGAGGAGAACATATACCTTACAAAGTCGACGACAGGGGAAGATACGTGCCACCATCCCTTTCCCGGAAATATCACTAGCTTATCATCCTTCACCTTTGAGTTTTCCAAAAAAAGTTGAGAGAAAGTAAAAAATTTGAATCTTTCTCCGTATCCTCTCTCATGAAGAAATTTGGCGAAGTTCTCGTTCTGAGAAGCCAGCTTTTTGTAGATAAACGACGAAAGAAGGTAGTTGTAATTCAGAGGAATTATAGCCTCCGTAGTTTGAAAATGAATTTTTATCCTCATATCATACCCCCTTCTTTCTTGTGATAATTTTATCATTAAATTAGTAAGTCACACAGCGTGTAATTCTCCTAAACACCCCCCATGGTGATATTTTTTGTCTTCAGATTTTTCGAATCACAGGACTTTCAAAAATGCATCGTACAGAGTTGTTCTTTTTCTCGATCTAACTGAACGCCTGATAATCCTGAAATCCCTTGGGTTTGCAACTCCGTAGTTATACCTGAAATGCAGTATGTCATTTTTGTTTTTGAAGGCAGGCAAAAGACTGTACCTGACAACATCTGCTTTAAAACCTATCCTATCCCCAACTGCTATATCAAGAGTGTGGGGCAATCTTTTTATCACCGTCCACAGATGATCGATTTTCACTGATTTGCTTCCGTATCTGACGATAACATTAGTTAATAACATCGTTGGATAATTGCAAGACGGATGTCTTGTCGCACCGAATTTTTTCACATTACCAACAATCTTAACAGTTTTTCCAACAAATTGTTTGAGTTCGGTCCTGATACCTTCTTTTTGGAGAACTTTCATGTGTGACCACCTCGGATTTTACAAAAGTGGATCGATGAATCTTTTGCTTTTTGTATCTCACTTCTGAATATCTAATTGTGTCGAAAAAAGCAGTGGGAAAGCTCCCACTGCCAGGAAATACTTATCGGGTCATTCTTCTTAAGACTCTTCAGTAATCTCTTCGATGATTTCTAATGTCGTTGCTACACCTGTCAAGATCGCCGAAATTACTTTGATGGTACTCATCTGGTTCACCTCCTTTCTTTTCAGTTTCATCCTCCAAATTTGTAAGTACACTTTCTGACATCACAAATAACCCACGAACGCATTTTGGTTACCTCTCTGTTTTGTTTCCTTCTGAATTTTTAAGTACACTTTCTGGAAAAACAATGAAACAAAAAACCGGGCTCAAAGCCCGGTACGTTTTCTGGATTCAAATTTCAGAATTTCACATAAGTCCCCTTCTGCTTTGCAAATTCCACGAGCCTTCTGTACGTTGGATGAACAGAGAGAGTGCTGGAGTCTCCTATTGCTATCAACTTTCTTTTGGCTCTTGTGAGAGAGACGTTGAGCCTTCTCAGGTCTTCGAGAAAACCTATTTCTCCATTCCTGTTGGATCTCACAAAGGATATGATGATCACCTCTTTTTCTCTTCCCTGAAACCCATCCACGCTATGAACTTCCACATTTTCACCGATTAAACTTTTTATAAGATCTACCTGATCATCGTAGGGAGTGATGACGCCTATCCATTCTTCCTTCACTCCCATCGAAAGAAGTCTTTCCACTGTTTCTTTCACTATCTGCGCCTCCAATGGATTTTCTTTGGATGGTGAGTCCTTTCTCTGTCTTTCGAATCTATCCGGCTTGTCTTTCGTATCTATGAACACAAGAACGTTCTTGGGAGATAACACAATATCCCAAAATCTTCCAAAGTTTGGAATCTCTACGCCAAGATCAAAGAGCGTGATATTTCTGACAGTTTCAGCTGCTTTCAGCTTTCCGTCGTAAAATTCATTACTCGGAAATTCCATCAACAACTCGTTCATACGGTACTGAATGTCGAGAAGGGCGGATTTTTCAGGATAGCGTCTTATGAGTTCTTCAAAGAGTGTTCTGGACAGATCCCTTGCCTCTTCTGAGAGTATCGTTGGGGGAAGTTGTTTGTGGTCTCCCGCAAGAACGAACTTTTTCCCCCTGGATATGGGAATCAGGATGCTAGGAATCGTTGCTTGGGATGCTTCATCCACCACCACGACGTCGAAGAGAATACCAGAGACTATATCGAGGGCGGCGGACGAGTTGGTGGAGAGCACCACCTGGGCTTTTCTCACGATGCTTCTTGCTATCGCCTCTTCTTTTGCTTCGATCAACTCCCGCACTTCCTGGATCTGGTTGTTCAGCTTTATCCACTCGGCCATCTCTTTTATCTTTTCTTTTGGAACTCCTCTGACGCTCCAGTTCTTTTCGGCGTATTCCAGGATCTTTTCATCACTCAGACCTCTTCTCCACTGGGGAGATGGTTTTGTGAATCTGTCTCTTTTCTCGATCAGTCTGGAAAGATTTTCCTTCATCTCTTTCACCTTTGTGTATTCATCGTGGGTTTCTATCTGGTGTGCGAGGGTGGATTCTTTCAGGTGGGGTGACACCCTCGAGGGATGACCGATCCTCACAAGAGACACCTTTCCCCAGAGCCTTTCCACCAGATTGTCCACTGCAAGATTGCTTTCTGCCGTGACAAGAAGTTTTTTACCGCGCTCTGCCTCCTGCCTTATGTACTCCACAAGAGTTCTTGTCTTTCCTGTTCCGAACGGACCGTGTATGAGAAAGAAATCAAGACTTCCAAGAGCCAGAGAAATTGCTTCCTTCTGACTTTCGTTGAGTCCCTCATCGAACGGGGTGAACTCTTCTTCGACCGATTCCGCTGGCTCTCTTTTTCCGAGTAGAAATTCCAAGACTTTTTTTCCTTCTGAAGAGAGGCTCTGTAGATTCTCTATCTGTCTTCTGAATGTAATGTCACTCGCAAACAGGTCTATTCTGACGTTTTTGAGTTTCCAAGAAGGAAGTCTGTCAACCGCAACGGTGATGAATCTTGTTCCTTTTTCTACCACCGTTCCTGTGTAATCACTCTTTAAAGGATTTCCTTTACTTATGAGCACAAGGTCTCCCACACTGATTTCGGTGTCTATTTCCTTTCTTCTTCCAAATCTCACAAGAAAGTACCCGAGTTCTTCTCCCACAAACTTTCCCGTGAGACCAAGAACGGCTCGGCCTTTCTTTTCCCTTTCCTCTCCGGAGAGCCGCTTTATTTCATCGAGCATGGCAGAGATCTCGGCGTTTCTTTCGAGTTCCACAAGTTTTATGAGTTTCTTCACAAACTGATGAACCGTCATTCTTCCTTCACCCTCATCTTCGATCCTTCCTGAACAAATTTCCCTCTGAATTTTCCCTCTTTCAACATCAGATGACTGTCCAGATCATGGTACTCGAACGCCCCGGTTCCGAGAGCAAAGTGAACGCTCTGATTTATCCCAAGGCTGGACTCTCCCATACACCCGATCATGAGTTTTAATCCGGCTGTTTCTGCTATCTTCACTATGGCAAGTGCATCGGAGATACCGGACTTCATGAGTTTTATGTTCACATAATCCACTGCTTCTTCTTTCACCAGTCTCATCACGTCAAACTTCGTCCTTGCAGATTCGTCCGCCGCCACTGGAAACGGAGAATGAAACCTTACAAACTTCAGACCGTCGATATCTTCTCTTTTCACTGGTTGTTCGAAAACTGCAACGTCTATTCCTTTTTGATAAACTTCTTTTGCGAACTCCACCGCTTCTTTGGGAGTGTATCCCATATTGGCATCGACGATGTATTTCGCACCGGGAGTGACCCTCGCTATCTCTTCCATCGCTTCTATGTCTTCTTTCAGGTTCTCTCCAACTTTGACCTTTATAACCCTGAAACCTTCCTCGAAGATCCTCTTTGCATCATTTATCCTATTCTCTACTGTGTCTATTCCCACGGTTTTGTCTGTCTCTATTTCATCTTTCTTTCCTCCTAGGAGATAACAAACCTGAGTTCCCAGTTCCTGAGCCAGAGCATCGAGAACAGCAAACTGTACAGCTGCTTTCAAACTCGGGAAAGCAAAGAGTTTATCCGTGATCTCAAAGATCCTTGCATAGTTTCGAACGTCAAAGCCGGTGATCATGTTTTTTACTACGTTTTCAATTGCCAAAAGAGCTTCCACCCTCTCCCCGTTCACTCTGAACGAAGGAGATGCCTCTCCATAACCCTTGATTCCGCTCTCGAGTGTGATTTCGACCTCCACGTTTCTGCTCTCTGAGGAGATGCTTCCTGTTATATGGAACGGCTTTTCGTACTCGTACCTTCTGAGAGTGAACTTCACGTCCACTATTTTCGACATCCTTCACACCTCCTCAAAACTCAAAACTTCTATAAAACTTTCGAACGGAAGACGACCTTCATCACTTTCTGCCTCTCCCATCTGATTGTCAGTTGGATCGTTCCTGAAAAAGCGTGGTTTGGGATCGAAATCTTTCATGAAATCGTCGTTTGCCACCATCCTGAAACCATCCAGGTTTCCAAAGTAGAAACTTCTGAAATCTTCCCTTTCCCTCCTTGCACCTCCAAAGGAAAGATCCGCTGGAAGCCATCCATAAGGTTCGATGTAAAAGAGTGCCCAGTCGTGTGGGGAAGCAAAGAGTGGATTTATGTACCATCCGGACTGCCATCTCGCCGGAACACCTGCTATTCTACACATCGTTATGAACAACAGAGCCTGAAAACCACAATCACCTTTCAGGTTGTTCGCCACAAAATCTGTGATGTTCTCGTAGAGAGCGTACGGTTTCACATAAGAGTACCTCACGTTGAAGGTGATCCAGTCGTAGATCTTCTTTGCTTTCAGATACGGATTGGTTTCCTTTCCCACGATCTCTTCGGTGAGCCATCTGAGTTTCGGTGAAAAGACGATATGAGGAGGTTCTTCTCTCAGAAACTCTCCAACAACCCCCGTTTCTGAAACCTTCTCTGGCTCAACACGATTCACCCACTCTCTGATGATGTACTCGAACTCTACAAAATAGGTGTTTTCCTTTCCTTCGAAATATATCGTGCGCTGGGGAACATCGTTTGGTGCAATATAGAACGTTCTGTGACTCGCCCTCAAAAGTTTCACACTTTCCACCTGAAGATCTTCCTTTGGAAACGGAAGCCACACACGGTTCTTGGAAGTAGTTTTCTTCAATTTCAGGGTAATTCTTGCTCTTACACGATATTTCTTTGGATTTTCTCCATTTATGAGACGTCTCAGACGTTCATGAAGAATCTTCCTTGCTTTCTCTCTCTTTTCATCTTTCTTTTTGAGTCTTTTTTCGTACTCGGGCTTTGCAAAAACAAGGTTGTGATGAAAGCGTCTTTCGAACTTTCTTTTTCCATCAACAACGATGTAATCGAAAGCGCCGTTCTCTAAAAGATGATGGAACTCTTCTTCAGAGAAATTCTCAAACGTCTCTTTGAGTTTTTCATAGGCTTCTCTTTCATCGAAAGGATAATCTTCAAGGAGCCTTTCGATCCTCTCTTTCTCGTAGAGAAGTCTTCCTCGATGAAGGGATGGTAGGTCTTTCCTCAAAAAGTCTTCGATCAATCTCAAAGCAGTCGAATAGTTTCCAAGCATTTCCTCTCGGATGATTTCTTCTGGTAAACTGTAGATGAGAAACTCCATGATCTTAACCTCCTGGAAGGGAAGTGATGGGTATGTTCATAGAACTATCTTACCCCATAGAGGAGAAAATGTTGACGTATCCAGATAACCCTCCTACCCGTTTCGAGCCGGTGGATAGGATCGAGCAAGGAGATGTTGCCAACACCACAATGATCCATCATTTCTCCCACACAGGAACTCATGTGGATGCCCCATATCACTTTTGTGAAGACGGTTGGACTCTCGATCAGATACCACTGGAATATTTCGTGTTCGAACATCCTTTGCTAGTGAACAGGGAAAAAGAACCAATGGAACTGTTCACCTTGGAGGACCTCGAAGGATTGGATCTGAGCAGAGTGGATCTTCTTCTGTTCAGATCAGGATTTGCAAGGTTCAGAAAAGAAGATCCTGCCACTTACAGATTCCTGTTTCCTGGAATTTCCCCTGAACTTGCAAAATTTTTGAGAGAAGAAGTTCCCTCACTCAGGGCGATCATGCTCGATTTTCTCAGTGCCGATCCCATCGTTTCGGGAGCAAAAGAGGGATATCCTGCACACAGGTGGCTTCTTTCGAAGAATTTCAGTAGAAAAAGACCGATAATCATCTTCGAAGATGTGAATTTGGAACCTGTTGTTGGAAAGAAGATAAAACGTGTGATAGCACTTCCAGTGAGATTCAAAGGACTGGATGGAGGGCCCGTCAGTATTCTGGCAGAGGTGGAGTGAGTCAGAATAGATTCATCGCAAGAGAAGAGAACACAGGAACGGATACGTTGTCATCTATCGACAGAGGAAGAACCTCACATGTTGTGGCAACCACGCTTCCCAAAAAGGCGGGAAAGAAATCCATCAACCCAGAAAGAAAGATCGTATAAGCGACAAAAAGGTTGACGGCAAAAGCCGCCATTGTTCCTTCGAAACTTTTGTGAAACAGCCTTTTCCTTCCAAAGGAGACTCCCACGATCTTTGCAGTCATATCACCGAAGATGAGAAAACATCCCGCTGTGAAAGAGATCTCCCTTTCGAAAAGCAGAAAACTGAGAAGTACTCCAAGCAAAAATAACGTCATGGAGGAGATCTTTTTTCTTTCTTCGCTTCTGTAGATCTTCACCTCAAGTTCCTCGTGGAAGAATCTGTGAACCCGCCGACTGATCAACCTCGAGATATCGGCCAGAAGGAAGATGGAGAAAACTATCACCACAAGAAGCAAAAATTTTTCCTTTTCCATCTTCAATCCAAGAAGAAGGAGCAAAAAAGCAGAGGGTCTGACCAGAACTCTCCAGCTTGCTTCGCCCAGTTTGATGACTTTTTCCTCAAGCACGTTTCTCAGATTGATCGTCCAGAGTGTACCCACAAGGACCCAGAGAAACCAGAGGTTGTCTACTCTCCTGAACGATAGGACTAACCCAAGAGCGGGAAGAACGAACAATCCTACAACGTCTCCTTTTCTGGTAGCCCAAAAGAAAGTGAACACAAGTAACAAAAGAACAAGCAGGTCAGAAAGAAAATATTGAACCGGAAGTTTCAACCACGTATTCCAAAGAAAGAAGAGAAGAAGACCAACGCTGGTTGCCGCTCCCTTTCCCCCTTTGAACTGTAAATAGAAAGGAAAAACATGACCTATTACTGCAAAATATCCTGAAAGAAGTGCGACAAAATCCGATTGTCCCATCATTTTCGAGATTTGAACGGCGAGGATACCTTTTGTTGTGTCGTAAAAAGCAGTGACGGCGGCCGGCCATAATCCAACCGTTCGATAAACGTTCATGGTACCTGCGTGCCTTGTTCCCACGCTCCTCACATCGATCCCCGCCATGGCTTTCACAAGAAAATAAGCGGGCAAGAAACTGCCAAGGAAGTATCCGATCAGAAGAGAAAGAACTATTTTCACTCACCTCGAAAAAACCCCGCCGGTCGGCGGGGCTGTTTCACACATCAAGTCTCAAAAGATCTCTAAGGTGCTTTTTTTCCTCATCGATGATCAACTGAATCGGCTCTTTTTCTGGCACAAAACCCAATATTTCACTGTAGAAAACAATGGAGTCTTTCTCCACCTCTATTGCTCTTCTTACAGCTTCTCTCAGGTCATCGGGTGGTGTGTCCTCCAGCTTTGGGAAGATCGAGATCTCGGCAAGGGACTCAAGGTATCCGAGAACCTCATCGGAAGGATTGAGATCTTGTTCGTATTTGTCCAAGATTTCCTTGAATCTTCTTGAATGATCTCTTTCCTGTTCTGCAAGCCTTTCAAAGAGTGCTTTTGTTTCCCCTTCTGTTTTCTCTGCCAGGTTTTTGTAGTAGGAGTACCCGGTTGATTCGATCTTCAAAGCGATGTTCAAAAGATCCTTCGGACCTATCATTCTACCGCCTCCTCCACGGGCAAAGCCGGTGTGACTTTGCTGATGGCACCGAACCTGCAGACCTCGATACAACTACCGCACCTGACACACTCTGCCTGATCTATCACATGTGGTTGTCTCACCTGACCGCTTATACACTGAACAGGACACACCCTCGCACAGGCGGTACAACCGACACACTTTTCTGGATCTATCACGTAACTGATGAGTGCTTTACATTTCTTGGCAGGGCACTTTTTCTCTCTGACGTGCGCAAGATACTCGTCTCTGAAGTACCTCAGGGTTGAAAGAACAGGGTTTGGTGCGGTCTGGCCGAGTCCACAGAGGGAAGTATCCTTTATCACGTTTGCGAGTTTCTCGAGTTCTTCAATATCTTCCTCGGTTCCCTCTCCAGATGTGATCTTTTCCAGGATTTCGAGCATTTTCTTTGTTCCTTCTCTGCAAGGAGTACACTTTCCACAGGACTCTTCCACGGTGAACTCTAGGAAGAACCTCGCAACGTCGACCATACAATCATCCTCGTCCATCACGATCATTCCACCAGAACCCATGATCGCCCCAAGTTTCTGAAGAGACTCAAAATCAACAGGGGTGTCTATGTACTCGGCGGGAATACATCCCCCACTAGGGCCTCCAGTCTGGACGGCTTTCAGTTTCTTGTCTCCTGCTATTCCTCCACCGATCTCGTAGATGAGTTCTCTGAGGGTGATTCCCATTGGAACTTCCACAAGTCCCGTGTTCTTTACTTTACCGGCAAGTGCGAACACCTTCGTACCCGGAGAGGTCTCTGTTCCATACTTTCTGAATTCTTTCGCACCGTTTCTGATGATCCAGGGAACGTTCGCCAGCGTTTCAACGTTGTTGATCACCGTTGGGTATCCCCACAGTCCCTTCTCAACGGGATAAGGGGGCTTCACCCTGGGTTGACCTCTTTCTCCTTCTATGGAAGCCATGAGTGCCGTCTCTTCACCGCAAACAAACGCTCCAGCTCCGATTCTGATTTCTATGTCGAAGAAGAAATCTGTTCCCATGATGTTTTCCCCGAGAAAACCGTATTCTCTTGCCTGTTCCAATGCAATGTTGAGCCTTTCTATGGCGAGGGGATACTCAGCCCTGACGTAGACAAAGCCCTTCTGAGCACCGATTGCATAGGCGGCGATCGCCATACCCTCTATGACAGCGTGTGGATCTCCCTCGAGGATGGATCTGTCCATGAACGCTCCTGGATCTCCTTCGTCTGCGTTACACACAACGAACTTCCTCTCAGCCTTTTGTTTTGCAGCCAACTCCCACTTGAGCCCTGTTGGAAAACCTGCTCCTCCTCTTCCCCTGAGGCCACTGTCTTTGATCTCCCTTATCACATCTTCTGGTTTCATCTGAAGAGCCTTTGCAAGGGCAAAGTATCCATCCCTTGCGATGTATTCTTCTATCTTCGTTGGATCTATGATCCCGAGATTTCTTGTGACGATCTTCACCTGTTTTTTGAAGAATGGAACTTCTTCATGAACCCGCGGGACGGGTTTTCCTTCCGGTGCTTTGTAAAGATGTTTTTCGACGATCCTTCCCTTGAGAATGTGTTCTTCTACTATCTCTTTTGCTGCCTCAGGAGTGAGTTTCTGATAGAACACTCCTTCCGGATAAATCACAGCGATCGGACCCAGTGTACACGCACCCATACAACCCGTCTCTATCACCCTGACAACTTCATCGAGACCGTACTTTTTCAATTCTTCTTCGAGGGCGTCCTTGACACTCTTTTCACCCGCAGAGATACAGGCTCCTCCCGCACAGATGAGGATCGTGTTCGTTGTGAGTGGCACTCTCTTCACCTCCAGTGTCAGACTTCTCCTCTTTTGACAACTAGATCTTCTACCACTCTACCTTCCAATATATGCATCTTCACTATCCTCTTTGCATTCTCAGGTGTCACCCTACCGTACACAACGGGTTCCTGCCCTTCGAGCCTCACTTCCACCGTCGGTTCAACCTCACAGAGGCCCATGCAACCAGACTGAACCACGGCCACATCATCCACACCGTGTTCGTTGAGTGCCTCAACGATCGCTTTCAGAGTCTCTTTCGCACCGGCAGCAATTCCACATGTTCCCATGGCAACCGTTATTTTCCCTCTCTTACCCGTCTCGCCCCTCAGCTGTAAATCCTTGAGAGCTTGTTCTTTTATCTTCATGAGTTCTTCCAGGCTTTTCACCTTACCCATTCCTCATCCCTCCCGCCTGTACTTGTTTATGATCTGAGGTACCATGTCGGGTGTCACTCTACCGTAAAAGTCGTCCTCGTCCACCATGACAACCGGTGCCATACTGCACGCACCAAGACATCTCACACCGTGAACAGAGAAGAGTCCGTCGCTAGTAGGTTCATCTGGCTTCACCTTGAGTTCTTCAAGGAATCTTTCAAAGATCCTATCTGCTCCCTTCACATAGCATGCAGTTCCAAGACACACCTTGATCTGGTGCTTTCCTTTCGGTTTTGTGGAGAAGAAGTTGTAGAAAGTGACCACACCGTAGATCTTGGAGAGAGGAACATTGAGTTTCTCCGAAATAAATTCGAGAACGTCAGCGGGAAGATAACCGAACAATTCTTGGGCTTTGTGAAGAACTTGTATGAGGACATCTTTTTTTCCTTCGTAGTTGTTCTTTTCTATGAATCCATCCAGTTCTTTGAAGAGTTCTTCCTTTGACTTAACCAACACGGCCACCTCCTAACAAGATTAAATCGAGATTTTTTTCACAATTTTCATCTGATATTTTTTTCACATTCATCACACCAATTATACCATTCTAGGATGCTGTACACCGAAAAGAAAAGAAAAATTCGTGAAGTGATAGAATTAAAGAGGGCGAAAGTTCAGGAGGTGGTCGATCGATGTTCGATAACGAGGTTCTCTACGATGATGGACAGCACAAGTTCTTCTTCCTGGGATGGGAAGAAAAAGAAGAAGAAATCGTTCAGACAAACCAGTATCTGATAATGGACGGTAACGAGGGAGTTCTTTTGGATCCCGGCGGGGCACACGTCTTTCCACGTGTCATGTCCAACATAGCAGAGATAACGGATCTTTCCGGTATAAAACACATATTCTACACACACCAGGATCCCGACGTCACCTCTGGAATCCTCCTGTGGCTTTCCATATGTGAAAACGCAAAAGTATACATCTCCTCTCTCTGGGTCAGGTTCCTTCCTCACTTTGGAATTTTCGATCAGAAAAGGATCGTTCCCATCCCAGACAGAGGATCGAAGATAAAACTTGCCAGCGGAAATGAACTTGAGATATTGCCCGCTCATTTCCTCCACTCAACCGGAAACTTCGTCGTTTACGATCCTGTCGCGAAGATACTGTTTTCCGGTGACATCGGGGCAGCGGTATTCGAGCGCGGAAAGAGATACAGGTACGTCGACAACTTCGAAAAGCACGTTCCGCTGATGGAGGCATTTCACAAAAGATACATGGCTTCCAACGTAGTCTGTAAAAAATGGGTGGACATGGTCTCAAAGAGGCCCATAGAGATGATAGCCCCACAACATGGAGCTGTTTTCAGAGGCGAGTCCGTGAAGAAGTTCTTGGAGTGGTTCAGAAATCTCAAGTGTGGAGTCGACCTTGTTGACAATCTTTATTCTGTGTGAGGTGATCCCATGAGAGAAATCATGGATAAACTGACTTCCGCCTTCTTTGCAGAAAATACCATCATATCGTTCACCAGTCAGCTCGATGAAGCTCTGAACAGAAAGCTTCAGAGGGTCCAGCGGAAAGTCGAGAACATCAAAGATAGATTCATAGAGCTTAACAGGGTGTTTCAAAAGATCTCTCAAGACTTTCAAAAAAACAGTGAGAAACTGATTGAAGCCGTTCAGGAAATGGAAAACATGAACAGCCAGATCATCGAGGATCTAAAAAAATCGGGTACAAGCGTTGATCAGGTTGTCGATAGAGTGAATGAGGCATCTTCACAAATAGCGGAAACACTGGAAAACATAAAATCCATAGAAGAACTCGTTCAAAGTATCATGAAAATAGCAAGGGAAACTAACATCCTTGCTCTGAACGCCACCATAGAAGCAGCTCGGGCAGGAGAAGCCGGAAGAGGTTTTGCGGTGGTTGCAAGCGAGGTTCAAAACCTCTCCAACGAGACGAACAGGGTGACAAAACAGATTGAAATCAAGACAAGAGAGATAATAGAATCCACTCAGCGCTCCCTTGAAAATCTGGAGTTCATGGCAAACCTTTTCGAAACGGTGGGAAGAACCCTTCAGAGCATGATCCAGTTCATGGAAAAAAACGTGGCTCTCCTTCAAGAGGTGAAAGACACCCTTGACAACTCAAATAAAGCATTGATCGAAGAAAGCGAAGAGATCAACTCAGCTACAAAGGTGCTGGAAGAGACAACAAGAGGATTTACAACGATAACCAGAGTGATAAACTCCGTGGTCTCTGCTCAAAAGAAACTGAAGGATCTGAAAATTTAATAATTCGTTCAAATATTCCATTTATGAAATGAACTATGTATTTGATACAATTACGTGGGTTAAATTACATTGTGTAAGGAGGTGCGATCGATGCCCGTTGCGAAGAAATACTTTGAGATTCGCTGGCACGGTAGAGCCGGGCAGGGTGCAAAGAGCGCCTCTCAGATGCTGGCAGAGGCGGCACTGGAAGCAGGAAAATTCGTTCAGGCGTTTCCAGAATACGGTGCAGAAAGAACGGGTGCTCCCATGAGGGCGTTCAACAGAATAGGCGATGAGTACATCAGAGTGAGATCCGCCATAGAGAATCCAGACGTTGTCGTGGTAATCGATGAAACGCTACTTTCTCCCGCCATTGTAGAAGGTCTCTCGGAAGACGGAATCCTCCTTGTGAACACGGTGAAAGACTTCGAGTTCGTCCGACAGAAAACAGGCTTCAACGGAAAGATCTGCGTGGTCGATGCCACAGATATTGCCCTTCAGGAAATAAAACGTGGTATACCGAACACGCCCATGCTTGGAGCACTGGTCAGAGTAACAGGAGTTGTGCCACTTGAGGTAATAGAACAGAGAATCGAAAAGATGTTCGGAAAGAAATTCCCCCAGGAAGTGGTGGAAGCAAACAAGAGAGCCCTCAGACGCGGATACGAAGAAGTGAAATGCTCAGAGTGAGGAGGTGTAAAAATGTCCCTTAAAAGCTGGAAGGAGATCCCCATCGGTGGCGTTATTGACAAACCAGGAACAGCGAGAGAATACAAAACGGGAACGTGGCGTGTGATGAGACCCATACTTCACAAAGAAAAATGTATAGATTGTATGTTCTGCTGGCTGTACTGTCCTGATCAGGCAATCGTTCAGGAAGGCGGAATCATGAAGGGATTCAACTACGACTACTGCAAAGGTTGCGGGCTCTGTGCAAACGTCTGTCCAAAGCAGGCTATAGAGATGAGACCTGAGACGGAGTTTCTGGGTGAGGAGGGATGAAGATGGAAAGGGTCGTTGAGAGAGTGGCCGTCACCGGTGCCGAAGCTGTTGCCAATGCGATGAGACAGATAGAGCCCGATGTCGTCGCGGCGTACCCCATAACTCCACAAACTCCCATCGTGGAATACTTTGCTAGGTTCGTCGCAGACGGCGTCGTCAGAACAGAGATGATACCTGTTGAGAGCGAACACAGTGCAATGAGTGCCGTTGTGGGAGCTGCCGCAGCAGGCGCAAGGGCAATGACAGCAACCAGTGCGAACGGTCTTGCCCTGATGCATGAAATAGTTTACATCGCTGCATCCTACAGACTTCCCATAGTGATGCCCGTTGTAAACAGGGCTCTGAGTGGTCCGATAAACATACATTGTGATCACAGCGATGCTATGGCAGAAAGAGACTCAGGCTGGATACAGCTCTTTGCAGAGACAAACCAAGAGGCCTACGACTTCACCATCCTTGCTGTGAGACTGGCAGAACACCCCGATGTGAGACTTCCCGTCATGGTGAACCTCGATGGATTCATCCTCTCCCACGGGGTGGAACCCGTTGAGTTTTATCCCGACGACCTTGTGAAGAAGTTCGTCGGTGAACTGAAACCCATGTATCCTCTCCTGGACACAGAACATCCGGTGACGTGGGGACCTCTTGATCTTTACGATTACTACTTTGAACACAAAAGACAGCAGATAGAAGCAATGGAAAATGTGAAGAAGGTCTTTCCGGAGATTGCAAGAGAGTTCGAAGAAACGTTTGGAAGAAGATACTGGTTCGTCGAACCGTACAAACTAGACGACGCAGAACACGTGATGGTGGCCCTCGGTTCCACAAACAGCACGATAAAGTACGTTATCGACGAACTCAGAGAGGAAGGGCACAAAGTTGGTGCATTGAAGATATGGATGTTCAGACCGTTCCCGAAGGAACAACTCCAGGAGCTTCTCAACGGTAGAAAGAGCGTTATCGTGCTTGACAGAGCAGTTTCCTTCGGAGCAGAAGCTCCCCTGTATGAAGCTGTTAAATCCTCCCTGTACGAAGTGGCCGCAAGGCCAAGTCTTGGATCCTACGTTTACGGTCTTGGTGGAAGGGATATTAAACCGGAACACATCAGAAAAGCCTTTGAGGACGCCATAAACGGAAATCTGATCGCCGACGAACAGAGATATCTTGGCCTCAGAGAATGAAGGAGGTGTGAAGAATGCCCGTTAACATAAAACAACTGGCACAGGAGTTCGACAAGAAGGAAATAGGTATCACACAGGGGCACAGGCTCTGCCCTGGATGCGGTGCTCCCATCACGGTCAAATTCGTTATGATGATCGCAAGACACCTTGGGTACGAACCCGTTGTTGGACTAGCAACAGGTTGTCTGGAGGTTTCCACCACCATCTATCCATACACCGCCTGGAGCGTTCCCTACATCCACAACGCCTTCGAAAACGTCGCAGCAACGATGAGCGGTGTAGAAACCGCCTACAGAGCTCTTAAGAACAAAGGAAAGATTCCAGAAGATAAAAAGTACGCCTTCATAGCGTTCGGAGGAGACGGAGGAACGTACGACATCGGTTTGCAGTCGCTTTCTGGAAAGATTGAGAGAGGCCACAAGGTGCTCTATGTCCTCTACGACAACGAAGGTTACATGAACACAGGAAACCAGAGATCCAGTTCCACACCACCGGGTTCCGACACAACAACGGCTCCCGTTGGAAAGAAACTTCCCGGAAAGGTTCAGTTGAAAAAGAACATCGTCGAGATCGTGGCAGCTCATGAGAATGTCTACGCCGCAACTGCTGCCCTGTCCGAGCCGATGGACTTCTTCGCCAAAGTGGAAAAGGCACTGAACTTCGATGGACCTTCTTTCCTTGCGGTGTTCTCTCCCTGTGTCAGGTTCTGGAGGGTGAACGACGACAAAACGGTTGAGATCTCGAAACTTGCTGTGGAAACAAAGTACTGGCCTCTGTACGAAGTGGAAAGGGGAGTCTACAGAGTTACAAGAAAGCCAAGACAGTTCAAACCCGTGGAGGAATTTCTGAAAGCCCAGGGAAGGTTCAGAAGACTGCTCTCAAGACCCGACGCGAAAGAGATCATAGACGAACTTCAGGAGTATGTTGACAGGAGATGGGAAAGACTCCTAGCACTGGAAGAGGTGACAAAAGACAAACCGATCAGATGAAAGGGCGGGGAACCCCGCCCTTTTTTGGAGGGAGAATCATGCTTTCTGGTAAGGTCGCTGTTGTCACGGGTGGTGGACAGGGAATAGGCGCTGCGATCGCTCAACTTTTTGCAGAAAACGGAATGAAAGTTGTCATAGCAGAAATAGATGAAGAAGCTGGCCTTGAAAGAGAAGAGATTCTGAGATCGAAGGGACTGGATGTCACCTTTGTGAAAACGGACGTTTCCAATGAAGAATCTGTGAAGAACATGGTGAAAAGAACCGTGGAACTCTACGGTGGAATAGATGTTCTTGTGAACAACGCGGCCATCACGTCCGTGAAAAGCATATTCGAAAGGTCCCTTGAAGAGTGGGAAAGAGTGATCAGAGTGAATCTCACAGGTCCCTACATCTGTTCCAGATACTGCGCAGAAGAGATGATAAAACGCGGCGGTGGAGTGATCATAAACATCGCAAGCACAAGAGCTTTCCAGTCAGAACCAGATACGGAGCCTTATTCAGCCTCAAAAGGAGGTCTTGTTGCCCTCACTCATTCTCTGGCTGTGAGCCTTTCAAAGTACAAAATAAGAGTGGTGTGCATCAGTCCGGGATGGATAGAGACATCGGAGTGGAAGAAGAAATCTCTGAGAAAAAAGCCAGACTTGAGACCCATCGATCATGAACAGCACCCCGCAGGAAGGGTAGGAAACCCGCTGGATATAGCTCATCTGTGTGTCTTCCTTGTGGACGATGAAAAGGCCGGTTTCATAACAGGAGTGAATTTCACCGTCGATGGAGGAATGACGATAAAGATGATCTATGAGGAGTGAAGACAGGTTGGAATATCTCCTTGTGGCAATCGGCGGATCGATCGGAGCCGTCTTCAGGTATTTCATCTCCAAAATGTTCAACTCCCTTTTTCCATTCTCCTATCTTCCCCTTGGAACAATCGTTGTGAACACCACTGGATCTTTTTTTCTATCTCTTATGATGTTTGCCTCTCTTGAAAAGGTTCCCGTGTCGAAGGAAGTGATCCTCTTTTTTGGAACAGGTCTTCTTGGTGCCTTCACTACCTTTTCTACTTTCACGTATGAGACGCTTTCTCTCATAGAAGAAAGTCCGGCAAGGGGAGTGGTGTACATGTTGACTAACTTGCTGCTTTCTTTCACCGGTGCCTATTTCGGTATGATTCTGGGGAGAGGAAAGATATGAAGCTTTTGAAGATCTATCTTGGGGAAAAGGACAAACACAAAGGAAAACCTCTCTTTGAGTACCTTGTGAAGAGAGCCTATGAACTTGGCATGAAGGGAGTAACCGTCTACAGAGGAATAATGGGATTTGGCCACAAGAGGCACATACACAGAAGTGACTTTTTCAGCCTCTCACCGGATCTTCCTATTGTTCTGGAGATCGTCGACGAAGAAGGAAGGATAAATACGTTTTTGAAAGAACTCGACGGCATAGATTTCGATGGTCTTGTCCTCTTAATCGATGTCGAAGTTGTAAAAATGGGTTAACGCTCGAAGAACCTGTCCAGATCTTCATAACTGATCCTGAAAGAGATCGGTCTTCCGTGTGGGCATCTTTCGTATTTCTTCTGGAAGTAAAGATCTACAAGTCTTGAAGCCGTCTTTTCATCGAATTCACCGGATTTTGTGGCAAGCTTGCACGCAGCAAGGGCGATTTTTTCCTTCAACATCTCCGTACTACCGTGGATGATCTCCTTGAAGAATTCCTCCACGGCATCCTCTGTGAGAAACTCTGGAACCTTCTGAACAACCAGAGATTCACCTTCAAACTGGAAAGAAAAACCCAGTTCTTGCAGTTTTTCCCGTTCTTCATCCGGCAGGCTGGTAATGATCCTTCTCTTCAGGTTCTTCGATCTCCATACTTTTTTTGACAGGATCTCTTCGTATATGACCCGCTCATGAAGTGCGTGAAGATCGATGAAAAAAAGGGCATCTTCAGTCTCCACAACAGCGTACTTTTTCTTCACAAGAAACCACCTGTAGGAGGAAGATTCTGCCACGCTGAGTGCCCGGGAGGAGATTTCTTCGTACGTGACCGATCTGTACCACTTTCTTGCAAGGTTTTTCGCTAAAACCTCCTCCAGGGCTCTTTTGATCTTTTCTTCCTCCAGAAACCTCACCACGATCTTCGAAGGGTGTATGTTGACATCGAGTTTTTCTGGATCTGTTTCTACGAATAAAACGGCGATCGGATACCTTCTTTTTGGAAGGTCGTAGACCTTCATGAGAACCTCGTGGAGTTCCTCAGAGATGACAAAGCGTCCGTTCACATAGAAGTACTCTCCTGTTCTATTCGGTCGTGTGATTTCACGCGTTGAAACGATTCCTTTTATCTTCAGATCCGAAAGTTCTTCCTCGAACGTTATATAGCCCTTTCTCAGATCCTCGAGTATCAAAAGAGCCCTTTCGAAAGGGCCGCTCGTTGCTGGGAAAGAATGAACTATTCTTCCGTCCGAGATGAAGGCGAAGTCCACGTTGTTTTTCACAAGGGCGAATCTTTCGAACATCTCACGACACATTCTGAGTTCTATTGAGGAAGATTTCAGCGACTTTCTTCGAACGGGTAGATTGAAGAAAAGATCTTTCACCTCAACTGTTGTACCGCTGTCTCTGTGGGTTTCAGAGATTTCTTCCACTTTTCCTCCGGTTATCAGAACCTGAGTTGCAAGGACATCCTCTTTCGTTTTAGTCACAATTCTGGTTCTGCTCACCTGAACGATCGAAGCAAGAGCCTCTCCTCTGAAACCGTACGTTCTGATCCTGTAGAGATCTTCTTCTTTTTCAATCTTACTCGTTGTGTGAGGTTCTATAGCAACGAGGACTTCTTCCTTTGTCATCCCCGTTCCGTTGTCTGATACTCTCACGAGATTCTTCCCACCGTTTTCGACCTCAACAACCACCTTAGTTGCCTGTGCATCCAGGCTGTTTTCAACGAGCTCTTTCACGACGAAGGAAGGATTGTGAATTACCTCACCTGCTGCTATTTTTCTGACCAAGCTTTCAGGAAGCCTTCTTATTCTCAAAGTGTCACTCCCTATTTATTTGATCCAGTGATGATTTTAACATCGGAACAATAAAATGTTGTGGGGGTGAGATTATGTCGAAAGTTACAGGAATAGTCGGTAGTCCCAGAAAAAATGGAAACACAAAAATTTTGGTTGAAAAGGTACTGGAGGGTGCAAGAAGAAAGGGCGTAGAGGCAAGAATCTACATTCTCAACGACATGAAAATCAATGGATGCCAGGGCTGTTTTTACTGTCAGGAACATGGCGAATGCAAACAAAACGACGATATGAAGGAGTTATATCTGGCGCTGAAAGAATCCCAGGGGATAGTTATAGGATCACCCATATACATGGACTATGTGACAGGTCAGACAAAAATATTCATAGATCGGCTGTTTGCACTGATGAGGCTAAATTCGGAAGAAAAACCTTTGTCTGGAAAACGTCTGGTTCTTGTTTACTCTCAGGGTGGTGGTAATACCGGTGAGAGTGTTATGAAAGAGATCTCGAGATTTTTTGAATTTCTCGGAATGGAAACGGTGGGAATCATCGGTGGAAACGGCCTGAACGACCCTGGTTCCGTTCTGAACAGAACAGATCTTCTCAAAAAAGCTAAAGAAATCGGAGAAAAACTTCTGGAATAAAAAGAGTGGGGATTCACCCCACTCTGAATTTTGATACCAGTTCAGAGAGTGTCTCAGACATTTTCAAAAGTTTCTCTGCTGCCTCACTGACTTTTGCAGAGGAGCTGGTCTGGTTTTCGATGAGGGACTCCATTCTTGAGAGACTTTCCACAACTTTCTCCACAACCTTTGTGACGTTGTCCATGGCACTCGCCATCTCTTCCGCCGCAGCTCCCTGCTCCTGAGCTGTTGCCGCCGTGTTCTCTATCATACTGTTGATCTCCTCTATCCTTCCAAGGATCTCTTTGAACCTCTTTGTGATCTCTTCTCCCTTCACC